>DASYPG010000436.1:0-10910 GCA_036006885.1 Burkholderiales bacterium
GTACAGCCACGCCAGAGCGACCGCGTAGGCGTCGACGCTGAGGGTGACGTAGAGCGCGATGCAGACGACGTAGAAGAGCATCGGCAGCTCGAGCAGGTTCATGAAGTTGCGGTTGGGAAGCGACACCGCGCCGGGAACGCGTGCGGACTCGCCGAAGCGGAAATCGCCGGCGTTGACCTCGCCCCGGCCTCCCGCGCGGAACCGGGCGATGGGGATGGCGAGCAGCACCGCGAACGTCCATGCGGCAAGCGCCGCCATCGGGAGGAAAATAGCGAACTGATCCATCTAACTCGATAGTGAACCCCATGCAAGCGGTCGAAATCAACACCGGGCCCAATCCACAGGCCAGCGTCCTCTGGCTGCACGGCCTCGGCGCCGACGGCCACGACTTCGAGCCGATCGTTCCCGAGCTCGACCTCGACCAGCCGGTGCGCTTCGTCTTCCCGCACGCCCCGGTGCGCCCGGTCACCATCAATCAGGGCATGCGCATGCGCGCCTGGTACGACATCCTGCAGTTCGGCCCGGGACCCGAGGACGAGGCCGGGGTGCGCGCCTCGCAGCAGCTCGTCGAGGCGATGATCGCCGCCGAGAAGGCGCGCGGCATCGGCGCCATCGTGCTCGCCGGATTCTCCCAGGGCGGAGCGATCGTTCTGCAGACCGCCCTGCGCCACCGCGAGCGCCTCGCTGGCGTGCTCGCGCTGTCGACCTACCTCCCGCTGCACAAGACGCTCGAAGCCGAGCGCAGCCCCGAGAACCGGGATGTGCCGATCTTCATGGCGCACGGACAGCACGACGACATCATCCCGCTCGTGCGCGCCGAACAGTCGAGACAGTTCCTCGAGCGCCTGGGCTACAAGCTGCAATGGCACACCTACCCGATGCCGCACTCGGTCTGCCCGGAGGAGATCGCCGAGATTTCGGCCTTCCTGCGGCGAATACTGCCTTAAGCCGCGAAGTGTGCGGCACCCGGCCTGAGGCAAAATGACGGAATGGCGCAGCCGAGCATCCCGGGCTACCGGGTGCTGCATCCGATCGGTCAGGGCGGCCAGGCGATGGTCTATCTCGCCGAGCGCGCCGCCGACGGCGTCACCGTCGCGCTCAAGGTCCTCGATCGCCGCGCGCGCCAGGACCGCGTCTACCTCGAGCGGCTGAAGCGCGAGTACCGGGTGCTCGCGGCAATCGACAATCCGTGTGTCGCCAAGATCTACGACCAGGACTTCGGCGGCGAGCTGGCCTATATCGCCATGGAGTTCGTGCCCTCTGGCACGCTGGCGGGGCGCATCCGCGACGGCTTCGAGGTGCGCGACGCGCTGCAGCTAGTGGGCCAGATCGGGCAAGCGCTCGAGGCAATTCACGCCGCGGGAATCGTGCACCGCGACCTCAAGCCGGCAAACATCCTGTTCCGCGCCGACGGCAGCCCGGTGATCGTCGACTTCGGGCTCGCCAAGGATCTCGGCGCGCACTCGACGCTCACGATCGCGGGCCAGCTCCTCGCGACGCCGCGCTATATGAGCCCGGAGCAGTGCCTCAACCAGCCGGTGGACGGACGCTCCGACCTCTACAGCCTGGGGGTGATCTTTTATGAGATGCTGACCGGCCTGCGCCTGTATGACTCCGCCAACCCCGCCAGCGTCGTCAACATGCACGTGAACGCGCCCGTGCCGCGGTTGCCCGCGCACCTCGCCGAGCATCAGGCCCTGCTCGACGGCCTGCTCGCCAAGAAGCCGGAGCAGCGGTTCCAGTCGGCTGGCGCCATTGCGCGCCTGATGAAGCCATGAATCCGGAAGAGCAGCAGTATCTCGACCTGCTCGCCGAAGTGCTCGAGCACGGTGCGCGCAAGAGCGATCGGACCGGAACCGGCACGCTCTCGGTGTTCGGCCGGCAGCTGCGCTTCCGGCTCGAGCCGACCTTCCCGCTGCTCACGACGAAGAAGCTGCACCTCAAGTCCATCATCTACGAGCTGCTGTGGTTCCTGCGCGGCGACACCAACGTGAGGTGGCTGCAGGAGCGCGGCGTGACCATCTGGGACGAGTGGGCCGATGCCGCGGGCGAGCTCGGGCCGGTCTACGGCTACCAGTGGCGCCACTGGCGCACGCCCGAGGGCGGTGAGATCGACCAGATCGCGAAGCTGATCGAGTCGCTGAGGAAGAAGCCCGATTCGCGCCGGCACATCGTCAGCGCCTGGAACCCCGCCGACGTCGACCGCATGGCGCTTCCTCCGTGCCACGCGCTGTTCCAGTTCTACGTCGCCGAGGGCAGGCTTTCCTGCCAGATGTACCAAAGGAGCGCCGATCTTTTTCTCGGCGTGCCCTTCAACGTCGCCTCCTACGCGCTGCTCACTCGCATGGTGGCGCAGGTCACCGGGCTCGCCGCGGGCGAGTTCGTGCTCACGCTGGGCGACGCACATCTCTACCTCAACCACTTGGATCAGGCGCGTGAGCAGCTTGCGCGCACCCCTCGCTCCTTCCCGCGCATGCGCCTGAACCCGCGAGTCGGCGAGCTCGCCGATTTTCGCTACGAGGACTTCGCGCTCGAAGGCTACGAGCCGCATCCGGCCATCAAGGCGCCGATCGCGGTCTAGAGAGTCGCGCGCAGGCGACCCGGTGTCGCGGCGTCAGCGACCGGCGGCGGCATGCCGATTGCTCGCTCATAGAGCAAGCGATGTTCGTCACCAGCCTCAAGTGGAAGTTCGACGCCGAGTCGATCCGCAGCACGCCGCGCACCCAAGGGGTTTTCGGCCTGTGGGACGACGGCCGCATCGTCTATATCGGCGGGACCGCGCGCAGCGTTTTCCTTCCCGACGCGCTGGGCGAGCTGCTCGCCCTGAAGCACCGCGGCATCATCCAGGCCACCCATTTCACCTGGGAAATCACGATCACGCCGCGAAGCTGGGCGGGGGAGCTGCTGCGGCTGCATTTCAATAAGCACGGCGCGCTGCCGCTGTACAACCAGCCGGCGAGCGCGCTGCAGCTCGCGCAGCGCGACGCGGCGCCCGCGAACCCGGGCCTGCCATGAAAGCCGGCGACCTGCTGCAAAGCAAGTACGTCCGCATGCTGAGGGACGCCTTTGCCGCCTGGTGGAACGACCAGGCCCCGAGCAAGGGGGCGGCGCTCGCCTACTACTCGATGTTCTCGATCGCGCCGCTTCTCTACCTGATCATCGCGATCGCCGGGCTGTTCTTCGGCGCGGACGCCGTCCGGGGCATGGTGTTCGGCCAGATCGCTGCGCTCATGGGACAGGGCGGCGCGGAGGCGATCCGCGAGATGCTGGCGCACGTGAGCGAGCCAAAGACCGGCGGCACGGCCGCGGTCATCAGTATCGCCGTGCTGCTCTTCAGCGCCTCGAGCGTTTTCGGGCAGCTTCAGACCGCGCTCGATACCATCTGGCGCGTTCCGGAGGCCGAAAAGCGCAAGGACCAGGCGAGCGGCATCTGGAGCTTCGTGAGCTCGCGCCTGCTCACCTTCGGGATGGTCCTGGGGCTCGCCTTCCTCGTGACCGTGTCGCTCCTCCTGAGCACCGCGCTGAGCGCCCTGGGGAAATGGTGGGCGCCCTTTTTCGGCCGGTGGGAGGCCGTCGCGCAGGTGCTGGACATCGTGTTGAATTTCGGCGTGCTGACGGTGGTGTTCGGCGCAATCTACAAGCTGATGCCGCGCGCGCACATCCAGTGGCGCGATGTGTGGGTCGGCGCTTTCGTGACGGCGCTGCTCTTCGTCATCGGCAAGTTCCTGATCGGGCTGTACCTCGGCAAGGGCGACGTCGGCGCGAGCTTCGGCGCCTTCGGCTCGATGGTGATCGTGATGGTGTGGATTTACTACTCCGCGCAGATCTTCCTGCTCGGCGCCGAGTTCACCTGGGCCTATGCCCACGAGTCGGGATCGCGTCGCGGCCAGCAGCCGCAGAAGGCCAATCTCGCCGAAGCGACCAAGCCAGCGCCGGCCGCGGCACCGGTCACCACGCTGGCACGCGCGGCCCCGCTCGGCGAGCGGCGGCGGGCGTGGGACTCGCAAAACGCGCTGGTTTATGCGCTTCAGCGCAAGGGGCTCTTCGGCGTGACCGTCGCCGCGGCATTTCTCGGCGGCGCGGTATTGCGGCTATTCATCCCCCCGCGCTGACCGGCGGCTCCCGGCCAGGTTCCGGCGCGTTCTGCACAGGCAAAAAAAAGGGCCCGGCTTATGGGGGGGCAGCGCGGGCCCAGGGGAGACTGTAACGTGGCGGTGGACCGGGGTCAGGCCATCAGAAGCTGCCTCGGATCCAGAGCTGCACGACGTAGAGCAGGCCGGCCGCCGCGAACCCGTAGATCGCGAGGTCGGCGAATTGAGTGCGCCGGCGGGGCGAGCTCCCGCGCGAAAACCAGGCGAGCGCCACCACCATGAGAAGCGAACCGAGGGCCGCCGCGCCGGCGGAGAGGCTCCGGCCGAACGCCTGCACCACCCAGCCGTCGGGCGAAATGATCTTGTAGATGGTGCCGCCGATGCCCAGCAGCACGAGCGCCAGGATGAGAAACCCCAGGCACGCCTGCGCCAGAGCGAACGCTTCCTGCTTGATGCGGATTTCGCTCATTGGAGCAACCCGGTCGCCAGCAGAACGCCCGTCACGGCAAGCGCGAGCAGCACCATGGTGGCGATCGACAAGGCAGGATGGACGTGCTGAATGTACTTGGGATCCATGGCGGGCAAATTGTTCTGCACGAGCTCCTGCAATCAGCATGCCAGGAAGCCATTCCCTAGTACGATCAGCGCATTGCTGAACTGTCGTAGCAAAGAGGACAAGCCGCATCATGCAAAAAACGTCGCCCCATAACGACGTGCAATCACGTGTCTGTACGAACGCCCTTGATCCGCAAGTGTCTTTCCTGTCGCTACTCCCCGACGCGTAGGGGCAAGAATGAAGCTTTCCATCCTCGATCAGTCTCCCGTTATCCGCGGCCACGACGCCCGCCGCGCGATCCTGGAGACCCTGGCGCTAGCGCGACGCGCCGAAGCGCTCGGCTACCACCGCTATTGGCTGGCGGAGCACCATGCGATCGCCTCGCTGGCAGATCCATGCCCGGAAGTGCTGGTGGCGCGCCTGGGCGCAGAGACCTCCCGGCTGCGTATCGGGACCGGCGGGGTCCTGCTGCCCTACTACAGCGCCTTCCGCACTGCGGAGGCGTTTCGCATGCTCGAGGCGCTCTATCCCGGCCGCATCGACCTCGGTGTCGGGCGCGCACCCGGCGGCGACGCCCGAACCGCCCAGGCGGTCGCCGGCGGCGGCTTTCCGGACGCCGAGCGCTTTCCGGAGCAGGTATGGGAGCTCGCCGCGCACCTCGCCGGCAGGCTGCCCCCGGAGCACCCTTACAAGCACGTGCGGCTCCAGCCGGAAGTGACGACGATGCCGGAGATCTGGCTGCTCGGCTCCTCGGACTACAGTGGCGCCCTGGCGGCCCAACTCGGCATGGCGTTCGCTTTCGCGCACTTCATCAACCCGCGCGGCGGCGACAAGGTCATGCACGCTTATCGCGAGCATTTCCGCCCAGGCCACGAGCAGGCGCCGCGAACCATGGTGTGCGCGTTCGCGATCTGCGGCGAGGACGACGCGGACGCCGAGCGCCTCGCGCAGTCGATCGACCTGCGGCGGCTGCACATGGCGCTCAATGTCGACGCCCCGGTGCCGACGGCCGAGGAGGCCGCGGGCCACGCGTACACCGCCGCCGAGCGCGAATACGTTGCGCAGCAGCGCGCCCGGGCGGTGATCGGGGGCCCGCCCCGGGCGCGGCAGGAGCTCGGGGCGATGGCGCGGCGCTACGGCGCCGACGAGTTGATGGTGCTCACCATCACCGGCGACTACGCCTCGCGCACCCAGTCGTACGAGCGGCTAATAGGAGCCTTCTAGGCTAGTCGGTGCCTTCTAGCAGCTTCTCGATCTGGGCATAGCCGTTGGCGCGCGCGTAGTCGAGCGCGCTCCTGCCGGCGCCGTTTCTGGCCTGCGGCTCCTTGGTGCGCGGCAGGAGTACCCGGGCAAGCTCGAGATGGCCGCCGTCGGCCGCCGCGTGCAGCGGCACGCTGCCCTTGCGGTCCTTGGCGTTGGCGTCGGCGCCGCGCGCAAGTAGCCGCTGCGCCACCGCGACATGGCCGCTCAAGGCCGCCCACATCAGGACCGATTCGCCGTCGTTGTTCTGCGCGGCCGCGTCGGCGCCGGCGTCGAGCAGCAGCTCGGCGACCGATGCGTCGGCGTCGAGCGCGGCGAAGTGCAGCGGGGTCTCCCCATTCCTGGAGCGTGCATTGACCTCTGCGCCGCGCGCGAGCAGCGACTCGGCGAGCGCGCGCATTCCCTTTTCGGCGGCGCGGTGCAGCGGCGTGTCGCCCGCAGCATTGCGCGCCTTGACGTCCAGGTTTCCAGCGCGCACCAGCGTGAGGGCCGCCGCCTCGTCGTCCTGCTCGATCGCGCGCCACAACGCCTCCTCGGATGCCAATACGCGCGTCGAGAACTGGGCGAGAAGGAGAGCCGCCATCACCCACAGCGCCCCGCGCAGCCAACGCCGGTACGTCGCCGCGTCGATGCGGCTGCGCACGCGCATGCCGACGAAGAGCGCCGCCACCGCAGGCACCGCCAGCGCGCCGATGATGACCCAGCCGCGCGGGCTGATCTGGCCCGACATCGCCCAGGTCGCGGTCTGGGCGCCCTTGCCGAGCGAGAAGCACAGGTTGAGCGCCTGCACGATCTGCGCGGGCGCGAGGCCGAGCAGCATGAAGTAGATGAGGAGGATCGGGCCGGCGACATTCGCCACCGCCTCGCACACGCCCGCGACGAAGGCGAACGCCGCGCCGAACGGCATGCGCAGGCGCCGCACCAGCTCGCTGCGGCCGCTGCCGACGCGGTCGAGATTGAGGTAGAGCAGGATCACTCCCGCCAGTATGAGCAGAAAAGGCTCCGGGGACGTGGCGAGCAGGATGCGCGTGCCGAGCCAGGCCCCGAGCGCGGTGGCAATGGGCAGGAACCAGAACTCCCGCACGATCGCGGAGAGGGCGGCGCCGCGCAGCGCCGAGATCACCGTCAGCACGAGCGTGATCGGCGCGAGCAGCGCGATCGCGGACTTGATGTCGATGGCGAGCGCCACCAGCGGGGTCGCGACGATCGGGAAACCGAAGCCGAGGGCGCCGTGCCCGAACCCGGCAATGAGGCAGGCCAGCGCGACGAAAGCGATCACGGGCGGGCCCAGTTCGGCGCTCATGTGCGCGCCAAGAGCTCGCCGTCGATCGCAGAGCCGAGCGCTACGTCGAGTCGCGGAACCGCTACCATTCGATAGCCATTCTGGCACAGCGCGACAGATTGACCGGGAAGCTGCCCGATCCTAGATTGCGAACGGAATCTCATCCTAGGAGCAAGAATGAAATCTGCCTGGACAAAAACAATCTGTCACCTGGTGATCGTGCTGATGGTCTGGACGCCGTATCAGGCGGCGCAGGCCGGAATGATCGGCACCGATCAGGCAGCGGCCCCTTCGTCTCAGGCCGACCGCGCCGCGGTGCTGAGCTTCGTCACGCGCGCCGACGTGGCGGGCCAGCTGCAGTCGATGGGCCTCGACGCCGCGACCGCGAAGGGCCGCGTGGCGGCGATGAGCGACGCCGAAGTGGCGTACCTCGCCGGCCAGCTCGAGCGGCTCCCGGCGGGCGGCGACAGCGCCGGTGTTATCCTCCTCATCGTCATCATCGCCGCGATCTGGTGGGTCTGGAAACGCTAACGCACCTCGGCCGCAAGGCCGCACAGAACGCCCGCGTGATCGCGGGCGTTTTTGTTTGCGCCTGCGCGCTCGCGCTTTCGGGTTGCGCCAGCATGTGGCCGCAGACCGCGGAGCTGCGCCGCGCGCTGCCGCAGGGGATTCCGAAGCGGACCGAGCTGCGCGAAGTGCCGTTCTTCCCGCAGGAGGCGTACCAGTGCGGGCCCGCCGCGCTCGCCACCGTGCTCGCCGCCTCCGGCGCCAAGGTGGCGCCGGAGGACCTGGTGGCGCAGGTTTACCTCCCGGAACGCAAAGGGAGCTTGCAGATCGAGATGCTGGCCGCGGCGCGCCGCCACGGCCTGGTCTCGTACCAGCTCGCGCCCCGCTTCGAAGACCTGCTGCGCGAGCTCGCCGCCGGCAACCCGGCGATCGTGCTGCAGAACCTTGGCGTGGGCGACGGCTGGCACTACGCCGTCGCGGTGGGCTACGACTACGACGCAGGCCTGCTGGTGCTGCGCTCCGGCACCACCGAGCGGGAGCTGATGCCTTTCACGGTGCACGAGGTGGTGTGGAAGCGCAGCAACTACTGGGCGATGGTCGCGCTGCCGCCCGAGCGCATCGCGGCCACCGCGGACGAGAGCCGCTGGCTGAGCGCGGTGGCGGCGATGGAGCGCGCCGGGGATGCGGCGAGTGCCCGCCTCGCATACGCGAGCTTCCTGAAGCGCTGGCCCGAGAACGTGAGCGCCGCGGTCGGCCTGGCCAATTCGCACTACGCCTTGGGCGCGCTGCCCGAAGCCGAGCGGGTGCTGCGCGAGGCCATCAAGCGCGCGCCCGATTCGGTCATCGTGCTCAATAATCTCGCCCAGACGCTGTCCGACCAGGGCAAGAACGAAGAAGCGCTGCCGCTCATCGAGCGCGCCGTGGACCGGACCGGGTCGACGGGCCCCTATGCAAAGGCCGTGCTCGAGACGCAAGAGACGATTCGTCGACGCCTGTCGGGAAAGTAGCGTTACACCGCGAGCATGAGCGGGTCCTGTGCGGCGAGGAGCGGAGGCACGGGGCAGTCGAGCGTCGCGGCAATCGCGCGCAGGAGCTCGGCTTCGGCGATGCGCAGCACTCCATCGGCCATGGCGACTTCCACGCAAGCACGTAACAGGGCGGGCTTTGCGAACGGCGCGAGGTAGCGCAACCGCTCGAGCGCGGCCGAGGCCCTGGCGCCGGTCACCTCCTGAATCGCGAGCGGTGCGTCCCATCCGATGCCGAGCACGCGCGCGCCGGCGGCGAAAGCCTTTCCAGGCGCCTCGCCCGAGACGGCGGCGAGCAGCGACAGCACAGCGCGGGCGTCGTCCGCGACTTCCTCGACCGCGCGATAGCGCGTGGCGATCGGCTCGCCCGCGCCCTCGCGCAGGCGCTGACGCAGAAGCGTCAGCAGGACAAATTCGCGCAGGGTCACGCGCGCATCGCGCTCCACCAGCGCCACGTATTCGGCCAGGAACCGGTCGCGCTGCGGTTGCGGCTGGGCTTTCACGGCCGGCAGCGCGAGCTCTGCAAGCGTCAGCAAGTGTTGGCGGGCAATGCCCTCGACAAGGGTATGCATTTCGTCGGCCGATTCTGAGAATCCGCCCAGGGCGAACAGAACCCGCTCGGCTTCCGGGGCGCTGCGCAGTGCCTGGCGGAGCCGCGGAGGCAGGCTGTCGAGCAGCCGCCTGCTGAAATCGACGTGCTCGCTGGTCGGCCGTCCCACGCTTGCGACCATCTCGGCCGGCGCCGTGCGCACGTGCTTGACGAGGTTCCCGGCGCCATCGAGCACCGCGACTTCGGCGGGGCGGCCGTGGCGGCGGGCGCGATAGTCGTCGCGCAGGAAGCGGGGGTGGACGCGGCGGATGCGCTCGTCGATCGGCGGATGGGTCGCAAAGCCGAACCAGTTCCCGATGGCCGGCGCGAAGAACATGTGGGCAAGGCCCGGTGCGTTCGCGGCGAGCACGGCGGTGCGCGCGTGAAGGGCAACGATCGAGTCGAGCGCGCCCGCGATCGCGTCGGCGTTGCGCGTGAACTGCACGCTCGCCGCGTCGGCGAGAAGCTCGCGCTGGCGCGACACGGCGGCCCGGATGGCGCTCGCGGCAAGCGTCCCGGGAAAGCCGATGAACGCAACCGCGGCGGCGAACACCGCGGCGAACGCGGCCGGACTGCCCTCGTCGCCCGCAGCCCGCTGCGCCCGGGCCGAGGCGAAAAACAGCGCCTCGGCCTTGTCGCCCAGCCAGGTGAGGCCGGCGAGCAGCGCCGCCAGGCGCAGGTTGAGCGCCATGTCGCCGTTCAGGATGTGGCTGAACTCGTGCCCCATGACACCCTGCAGCTCGTCGCGCGAGAGCTTCTCGACCGCTCCGGCGGTGACCACGATCACGGCTTCGTTCGGCGAGTAACCCGCGACCAGGGCGTTCACCGCGTCCTCGTGGCGGATCACATACACCGGCGGGACCGCGACACCCGAGGCGATCGACATCTCTTCGACCAGGTTGAGCAGCGTGCGCTCGGAAGGCGAGCAGTGTTCGGGACTGACATAGTCCGCGCCGAGCAACTCGGCGACCACGTGCCCGCCGTCCCGGAACTGCCACATGCGGTAGGCGGAGACCCAAAGGATGCAGACCGCGACCAGTGCCGCGATGGCGGCGGCGAGCCGCCACGACAAGAGCGCGCCCACCGCGGCGTAGCTCGCCACAGTCAGCGTCACCGCGACGAGGTACCAGAGCACGAGCCAGCGCGAGGTGCTGCGGCTGCGCTCCTGTTGTTCGAAGAAATCCAAGCTACCGGAGCGAGACCTTCGGCGCGGCGCGCTGCTCGGAGGACTCGGTCGCGTGCAGCAGCTCCGCAGGCGCAAAGCCGAGCACGCGGGCGTAGAGGTTGTCCGGGAAGGACTCGAGCCGGGTGTTGTACTGCATCACCGAGTCGTTGTAGGCCTGGCGCGCGAACGCGACCTTGTTTTCGGTGCTGGTGAGCTCCTCCTGCAGCGTGGCGACGCTTTCGTTCGCCTTGAGGTCGGGATAGCTCTCGAACACCGCCAGAAGCCGGCCGAGGGCGCCGCCGAGCGCGCCTTCTGCTTGAGCCAGGCCCTGCATCGCCGCCGGATCGCCCGGCGCCGCGAGCGCGCGCTGCGCCGCGCTCACCGCGTTGCCGCGCGCCTGCACCACCGCATCGAGCGTCTGGCGCTCGTGCTGCA
>DASYPG010000437.1:0-9130 GCA_036006885.1 Burkholderiales bacterium
CGACAAGGTGCCCGAGCGGGTCGACCTCGCGGTGCTCATCGTTCCGGCGCGCTTCGTGCCCGACGAGCTCGAGCGCTGCGGACGCGCCGGCGTGAAAGCCGCGCTGATTCTCGCCTCGGGGTTCGCCGAGGATGGCAACGAGGCCGGCACCGGGCTGCAGGACCGAGTCGCCGAAGCCGCACGCCGCTACGACATGGCGCTATGTGGACCGAACGCGGAGGGCTTCGCCAGCATGGCGTTGGGGCTATGCGCGACGTTCAGCCCCGTCCTTGAAGATCTGGATGAAACCCTAGGTCCTCCGTCAGAGCCGCAAGGCAAATCTCGCCTACAAGGCCGTATCGCGATCGTCTCGCAGAGCGGCGGCGTCGGCTTCTCGTTCCTCGATCGCGGCCGGCCGAAGGGACTCGCGTTCAGCCACGTCGTCAGCACCGGCAACGAGGCCTGCCTCGAGAGCTTCGACATCGTCGAGCACCTGCTCGACGAGGGCAGCGCCGAAGTCTTCGTGGTGTTTCTCGAGAGCATCCGCAACGCGCGCACCTTCCGCCGCGTGGCCGGGAAGGCGCTCGCGGCCGGCAAACCGATCGTGGTGGCGAAGATCGGCGACAGCGAGCCGGGCCGGCGCGCCGCGGCCTCGCACACCGCGGCACTCGCGGGCGCCGGCGCGAGCTACCGTGCGATGTTCCGGCGCTACGGCCTCATCGAGGGCGCCGACAGCGACGAGATCCTCGACATCGCGGCGGCATTCGCGCGCTTCGGCGAGCGCCTGCCTTGCGGCCGGCGCGTGGGCATCGCCACCGCCTCGGGCGGCGCCGGCGCCTGGATGGCCGACGCCTGCGTCGCGGCGGGACTGCAGGTGCCCGAGCTCGAGCGCGAGGCGCGCGAGCGCATCGACGCGCACCTGCCCTTCTACGGCACCTCTCGCAACCCGGTCGACGGCACCGCGCAGGCGATTCGCACCATCGGCTACTGCGAGCTCGCGCGCCTGGTGAGCCTGTCCGGGCACGTCGATGCGGTGATCGCGGTGGTCACGGCGCGCAGCGCCGAAGTGTTCCGGCGCGAGCGCGCAAGCCTGGGCCGCCTCGCGCGCGAGACCCCCAAACCGATCCTGATGTGGTCCTATACGCTTCCGACCGCGGAGACGGCGCGGATCGCGGCCGAGGCCGGTGTTCCGCTCTACACCGACATGCGCAACTGCGCCCGCGCCCTGGCCGCGCTGGCAGACTACGGCGAGGTTCAAAAAAATCAGCTTCACACCGCGCCCAATCTTATTGAAAAACCTTTTGAGGCGAGGCGAGAACGCGTCGGCGCGATGCTGGATGCGCCCGGGGCGGTGCTGTGCGAATACGAAGCCGCGCGGCTGCTCGCGGAATACGGAATCAAGCTCGTGGAATCGCGCCTGGTCGCAAGCGCGCAGGAAGCGATCGCGGCCGCAGCAGCCTTCGGCCGGCCGGTGGCGCTGAAAGTCCAATCGCCGCAGCTCCCGCACAAGACCGAGGCGGGCGCGGTCGCGCTCGGCGTGCAAGGCGCCGAAGCGACCGAGCGCGCCTACGAGAACATGCTCGCTGGCGCGCGGCGCGTCCCCGGAGCCGAAATCCGCGGCGTGCTGGTGCAGGTCATGGCGCCGGACGGCGTCGAGATGCTGCTCGGCATCCACCGCGACGAGACCTTCGGCCCGATGCTGACCGTGGCGCTGGGCGGCATCCACGCCGAGGTGTTGCGCGACGCCGCGCTCGCGCCGGTGCCAGTCTCTCGCGAGGAGGCGGGGAAGCTACTCGCGACCCTGCGCGGCAGGGCGTTGCTGGCGAGGGCTGACACCGAGGCGCTGGTCGAGCTCATGGTCGCGCTCTCGCGGTTCGCCTCCGACCATGGCGAGCGCATCGCGGCGCTCGATCTCAATCCCGTGATCGTGCATCCGGCGGACGGGGGCGTCTCCGTAGTGGACGCACTGATCATTAAACGGCAGGATGGGCCGAGCTGAGGAAGAATCCATGTCCAGCCTGCCTTCCACCACCGAGCTCGGCATCGAGCTCGCCGACCACGTCGCCAGGGTCGAGATCCGGCGTCCGCCGCACAATTTCTTCGATCTCGCGCTGATCCGGGCGCTCGCCGAGGCGTTCGAGGCGCTCGACGCCGATCCGGCGTGCCGGGCGATCGTGCTCGCCTCGCAGGGCAAGTCCTTCTGCGCGGGGGCCAACTTCGGCGACGGATCGGCGCTCGACGCGGACGGCCAGGCGAAGGCGCAGCCGGTCCGCAGCGCGCATTTGTACCTCGAGGCGGTGCGGCTTTTCCGCACCGCGAAGCCGATCGTCGGCGCGATCCAGGGGCCGGCGGTCGGCGGCGGGCTCGGCCTCGCCCTGGTGCCCGATTTCCGCGTCGCTTGCCCCGAAGCGCGCTTCTGCGCCAACTTCACGCGGCTGGGCTTTCACCCGGGATTCGGCCTGACCGTGACGCTCCCTGAGCTCGTCGGGCGGCGCGAGGCCGCGCTCATGTTCTATACCAGCCGGCGCGTCAAAGGCGAGGAGGCGCTGCGCATCGGGCTCGCCGACGTGCTCGTGCCGCTGGAAGAAGTCCGCGCGGCGGCGCTCGCCCTGGCGCGCGAAATCGCGGAATGCTCCCCGCTCGGCGTCGTGGCGACGCGGGCGACCCTGCGCCGCGGCCTGGCCGAGCGCGTGCGTGAAGCGACCGAGCACGAGCTCGCCGAGCAGACGCGGCTGCGCCGCAGCGAGGACTTCCGCGAAGGCGTCAAGGCGATGGCCGAGCGCCGCACGCCGCGTTTTAAGGGAAGCTGAGCGGGACGCTGAGGCGACGCCTCAGCGCAGCGCGATGCTCTTGTGCTCCAGCCGCGAGACCAGCCGCACCAGCGGCCAGAGCAGCACGAGGTAGATGAGCGCCGCGGCGACGACGGGCGTGGCGTTGTAGGTCAGCGCCTGGGCGTTGCGCGCGTTGTTGAGCAGCTCGGTGAAGCCCACCACGCTGGCGAGCGTCGTCAGCTTGATCACCTCGAGCGTGTTGCCGATGAGATCGGGCAGGACGTTGCGCGCGGCCTGCGGCAGGATCACCCACACCATGGTCTGCCAGCGCGAAAGCCCGGTCGAGCGCGCGGCCTCGGCCTGGCCGGAGGGCACGCTCTCCAGGCCGGCGCGGAAGATCTCGCCGTAGTAGCTCGAGGTGTTGAGAAGGAAGGCGAGCGCCACCGTGGCGAAGAGCGGAAGGTCGAGGCCCAGGAACGGCAGGCCGCCGTAGATGAAGAGCAGCAGCACGAGCGGCGGGAACGCGCGGAAGAAGTCGACGTACGCGCCGAGGAAGCGATTCAGCCATTTGAGGTGCAGGTGGTAGAGCATGGCGACCGCGAGGCCGCTCGCCAGCCCGATCGGCACCACCACCAGGGAAAGCGCCACCGTCATCTGCACGCCGCGCCACAGGAACGGCCAGACGCGCTCGAGGATCGCGAAGTTGAAGAAAACCTCGAGGATCTGCTCCATGCTCAGCGCTTCCAGGCGAAGCGCGTCTCGATCCAGCGGCTCGCCAGCACCACCGGAAGGAAGATCACCAGGTAGGCGGCGGCGCCGAGGGTAAGCGGCGTCGGGTTGCCGGCTTCGCTCGCTCCCGAGGAGGCGTAGTAGATGATCTCGTGCACCGCCACCACCGAGCCGAGCGCCGTGCCCTTGGTGATCGCGATCATGCGGTTGGTGAGCGGCGGGATGGTCAGCCGCACCGCCTGCGGGATGACCACGTAGGCGAGCGTCTGCAGGCGCGACATGCCGGTGGAGCGGGCCGCCTCGGTCTGACCCTTCGGCACCGAGAGGATGCCGGCCCAGAAGATCTCCTCGGCGAAGGCCGCCAGCACCAGCGACAGCGCGAGCCAGGTGGCGGTAAACGCGCTCATCGCGAGGCCGACGTAGGGAAAGGCGAAGAACAGCACGATGATCACGACGAGCGGCGGCAGCGCGCGGAACGCGTCGGCGAACACCACGATGGCGAAGCTCGCCGGCCTGAAGTGGAACGAGCGCAGCATGGCGAGCCCGAGCCCGGCCGCGAGGCCGGCGGCGACCACCGCCGCGCCGAGGTAGGCGGTGACCCACATGCCGTACAGAATGTCGGGCCAGTAGCGCGCCGCGACTTCGGCGTTGAAGAAGCTGAAGACGAGGCGCTGCAGCTCCACGCTTCTAGGCGTGCCTGGAAATCGTCGCGACGAACTCGCCGACGCGGGCGTGCTCGGGCCGCGAGAAGATCTTCTCCGGCCGGCCGCTCTCCAGCACCGCACCGTGGTCCATGAACACCACGCGGTCGGCCGCGGCGCGCGCGAACTCCATCTCGTGGCTCACCACCACCATCGTCATGCCGGACTCGCGCAGCTCGCGCATCACCTTGAGCACGCTTCCGACGAGCTCGGGGTCGAGCGCGCTGGTGGGCTCGTCGAAGAGCAGGATGCGCGGCTCGAGCGCGAGCGCGCGGGCGATCGCGACGCGCTGCTGCTGGCCGCCGGAGAGCTCGTTCGGGTACGCGCTCGCCTTTTCGGCGAGCCCCACCCGCGCCAGCGCCCTCATGCCGAGCGCTTCAGCCTCTGGTCTTGTCTTTCCAACGACTTTTCTCAGTGCAAGCGTGACATTGCCCAGAGCATTGAGATGGGGATACAGGTTGAACTGCTGGAACACCATGCCGATCTTCTGGCGCACGCGGTTGATGTCCACGTCGGGCCGCGTGATGTCGGTGCCGTCGACCACTACCGAGCCGCTGGTGGCCTCCTCGAGCCGGTTGCAGCAGCGCAGCAGCGTCGACTTGCCCGAGCCCGACGGCCCGATGATGAACACCAGCTCGCCCTGGGCGACGGCGAGATCGATGCCCTTCAGCACCTCGACGGTGCCGAACGACTTGTGAAGCTTTTTTATCTCTAAAATTATTTTTTCAAGAACACTTCGGCGTCACAGGGGTCGGATCGTAACCCTCCATGCCGGGTACGCCGTGACCCGGCGCCACCTTGTAGACCCACGAGTCGGCCGCGGGCGTGATACCGAACCACTTCTGGTAGAGCCGCGCGACCGTGCCGTCGAGCTTCATGCACTTGAGGACCATGTTCACCTGCGCGCGGCCCTCCTTGTCATCGAGCCGGAACGGCATCGCCCAGACCAGGCCGGTCTTGTAGGTATAGGTCGCCTTGACCGCGGGATTCTGTTTCGCCGCCCACAGCACCACGGTATGCCCCGCCATGTTGGCGTCGGCGCGGCCGGAGAGCACCGCCTGTACCGCGTCGGCGTTGGTGCCGTAGACGTCGTACTTGAAGCCGTACTTATCGGCGTTGGCCTTGGCCCAGGTCTCGTAGGCCGAGCCCTTGTTGACGGTGATGGTCTTGCCCTTCAGGTCCTCGAGCCCCTTGATGTCCTTGTCGGCCTTCTTCTGCAGGAACATGTAGTCGGTTTCCATGTAGCCCTCGGAGAAGAGCATCGCCTTCGCTCGCTCCGGCGTCACGGTGGTGGGGGCGATCAGGAAGTCGTACTTCTTCGCGTTCATGCCGGGGATGAGCGCCGAGAACTCGGTGCCGTCGATGGTGATCGGCCGGCCCATGCGGCGCGCGAGATCGTTGGCGAGATCGATGTTGAAGCCCTCGAGGCCGCCGCCGGCCTTGGGCATGGCGTGCGGCGCGAACGTCGCGTCGATGCCGGTGCGGATAGGCTGCTGCGCCACTGCGCTGCATATCGATGACAGAAGGAGAAGCGCGGGCAAAAGCGATCGGATCATTGCATTCCCCAGGAGAGATTCTTAAACGCGGCTGTTCACGCGGTAGAACGGCTCGCTCACCATCTCGTCTTGCCAGCCACTGTACCATTTCTGCGCATACGGCTTGATGCGCGCGAGCATGTCGGCGCGGGCGCGGTGCTCCTCGCTCAGGCCCTTGGCGCAGAACTCGCGCACCGCGGCGAAGAGCGCCTCCACGTCGAGCAGCTTCAGCTTCCGATCCTCCATCACCACCCGGCCGCCCACGACCACCGTATCGACGTCGCTGCCCATCGCGCGCTGGACGAAAGCCTCGATGATGTCGGAGCGTGGATCGAGCCACGGCTGGTTTTCGACCCGCTCGAGGTCGACCAGCACGGCGTCGGCCTTCATGCCGGGAACGAGCGCCCCGGCCTCGGCCTCGAAACCGCACACGCGCGCTCCGTTGAGGGTGGCGATCTCGAACGCCTGATAGGCGTCGAGCGGCGGCTCGGAGAGCTCGAAGGTTCCCACGCGATGCACCTTGTGCATCATGCGCAGCTCCATCACGGCGTCTTCGTCGTCGTTGATGGTCTTGTCGTCGAGACCCATGGCGACGTTGATGCCCGCCTTGCGCATCTGCATCACCGGGGTGATGCCGTTGCGCATGATGAAGTTGCAGCTCGGATGATTGGTCACCGAGGCGCCGCGGCGTGCCATCAGGTCGATGTCGGCCTGGGTGACGTGAATGGCATGGCCATAAGTGACGTTGCGCGCCACCAGGCCGACCTCGTCGAGCCATTGCAGCGTCGGCTTGCCGTGGCGGCGCAGCCCGTAGGCCTTCTGCACCGGCGACTGCAGCGTGTGCATGTGGATCTGCACGCCGCCCTTCTTCTTTTGCGCCGTTTCCACGATGCGGCGGGCGAACTTCTCGGTCAGCCCGTGCGCCCACGACGGCGACAGCAGGATCCGCGTGTCTGCATCGTTGTAGTGCGAATACAGGTCCTCGAACAGGTTGAAGTAGTCCTCTTCCAGCCTTTTCTTGTCGTAGAAGACGCGCGGCTTCGCCCAGTCCCCGAGCTCGGGCGGCAAGGTCTCGAAGAACGCGAACTCGTCCAGGGCGAGCTTCGACTCGTCGCGCACGCCAGGCGAGAACGCGAGCCGGATGCCCGAATCGAGGTACACCTTGATGGCGTGGTGTGCGCGCTCCTGGCCGATGGCGCCGTCGTCGTCGAAGCCGTTGTGGTGCAGCAGGGTGGCTCCAGTGCGCAGATGGTGGTACGCGGTCATTCCAGCGCACAACTCGGGCGGCAGCAGCTGCATGTAGGCCCAGTCGAAGAGCGCGTTCTCGAGAAAATCGTTCTTCACGCCCTTCTGGATCGGCGACATGCCGCGGCCATGGCTGTGCGCGTCGACCAGGCCCGGCATCAGGAGCTGCTTTCCGTTGCCTAGGGTCTTCCCCCTCGGAAAACGCGACTGGGCCTCGCTGAAGGTTCCGACAAAAGCGATGCGATCACCTTCGATCGCGATCGCGCCGTCCCGGATCACCCCCTGCTCCTTCTTGCGCGGGTCCGAGAGGACGTGCTTGCCCCGCATGATCAAGGTGTCGGCCATCTCTTTCGCTCCGCAATCGCCCGGTTTCTTGCAGAATAACAGGATATGCGCCTACTACTGGCCGTCATCCTGTTCTCGCTTGGTTGTAAAGTGGGTGCGCAGCCGCTGCCGATCTTCGATGCGCACCTGCACTACAGCCACGACGCGTGGGAGCTGGTGCCGGTGCCGCAGGCGATCGAGATCCTGCGCAAGGCGGGGCTCAAGCGCGCGCTCATCTCGAGCGCAGGCGACGACGGCCAGCAGCGCCTCTATCAGGCGGCGCCGGATCTCGTCATTCCGGAGCTGCGCCCGTACCGCACGCGCGCGGACGTCGGCACCTGGTTCCGCGACGAGAGCGTCATCGCGTACCTCGAAGACCGGTTGCGGAAGTACAAGTACGCCGGCATCGGCGAGTTTCACCTGTATGGCGCGGACGCCGATCTTCCGGTGCCGCGCCGGATGATTGAGCTCGCCCGCAAGCACAATCTCTTCCTCCACGCGCACTCGGACGTCGATGCGGTGGAGCGGCTGTTCCGGCAATGGCCGCGGGCGCGCATCCTCTGGGCGCACGCCGGCTTCGACCGGGCCGAGCGCGTCGCCGAGATGCTGAAGAAGTACCAGAACCTGTGGGCCGATCTCGCCTTCCGCACCGACCACGCCTCGAACGACAAGGTCGATCCGGCCTGGCGCGCGGTGTTCCTGCAGTTCCCCGACCGCTTCATGGTCGGCACCGACAGCTACACCCCGGAGCGCTGGCACTACATCCAGGGCCACGCCGACTGGTCGCGGCGCTGGCTCGCTGACCTGCCGCGCGACGTTGCCGAGCGCATCGCATGGAAAAACGGCGAACAGGTTTTTGGTTCCTTGCTGCAGCCGTACTGAGCTTTCCGGCGTGGCCCTGTAGCGTTCCGGCGGATGCGACCCGGCTGGAGTCGGCGCGCTATCTTCTTGGGTTCAAAGCTGAAGCCGTCGAGGTCGCCAAGCATTTCTCCGTCGAAGTCACGGCTTGCCCGAAATCCGGGCAACCGCAGCCCGAAGGCCTGAAGATCGATGCGCAGATGCCGGAGCACCGCCACGGCATGAACTACGCGCCAACAGTCAAGGCGCTCGCGCCCGGACGCTGGCGCGCCGAAGGGCTCATGTTCCACATGCCCGGACGCTGGGAGCTCGTGTTCGAGGTGACTGCGAACGGCGCCACCGACCGCCTCGTCACGACCTACCAGCTGGGAGGACTCGAATTCTCCAAGGAGGAGATCGCGAAGATCCTGCGCCACGGTCCGTGGCCGCCGCCGCTCGCGCCCGATCCCACGAACCGGGTGTCGGGCAAGCCCGAGGCCATCGCGCTCGGCGAGAAGCTTTTCTTCGAGCCGCGGCTTTCGGGCACCGGCTCGGTCCTGTGCGCGACCTGCCATGCGCCGTTTCGCCACTTCCAGGACGCGCGCGCGCGCGCCTTCGGCCTCGAACTCGTCGATCGCAACACGCCTTCGATAGTCGACGCGCGCTTCCACCGCTGGTTCGGCTGGGACGGCGCGCAGGACAGCCTGTGGGCGCAGAGCATCCGGCCGCTCCTGGATCCTAGAGAAATGAAGGCGAACGCAGCCCATATCGCCGGGACAATGCGCACGCTCTTTCCCAGGGACTACGAACAGGCATTCGGCCGCCCCGTCCCGCAGAGCGACGAAGAAGTGCTGGTGGACACGGGCAAAGCGCTGGCGGCGTTCCAGGAAACGCTGGTGAGCGCCCGAACACCTTTCGACGATTTCCGCGACGCCTTGCAAAGGGGTGAACCCGATCCGGCGTATCCCGCGGCCGCTCAAAGGGGACTCAAGATCTTCGTCGGCAAGGG
>DASYPG010000438.1:0-7173 GCA_036006885.1 Burkholderiales bacterium
CGCTCGGCGACCGCCCGGCCGATGCCGGCGCTGCCGCCGGTGACGAGCGCGGTGCTCACAGGAAGAGCTGGATCGAGGGCAGGGCGGCGTCGCAGTTCAGGAGGTCGACCCGCTTCAGGCGGATGCGCAGCCGCCCGTCGAGACAGGCGAGGGTGTGCCAGGCGGTCGCGGCGTAGCGCTGCGACTCGTCGCCGCGCGTCTCGGTGTAGATGAAGGGCGTGCGCACCAGGAACTCGCCGCGCACGTAGTCCGAAGTCTCGATCTCGGGCTCCTGCAGCACGTGCAGGCAGCGGCTCGGCGGGCGCTGCGAATACGCGCGAGCGCCCTTCAGGCGCTCGATGCGCAGCTCGAGCAGCAGCCTGTCCTCGCTGGCGAGCGAGTTGTGGCCGAGCGGGTCGGTCTGTCCCGGCGCCGCCGGCACCCAGTAGCGCGCGTCGTCGGTGAAAAGCGCCAGCCACTCGTCGAAGCGCTTCTCGTCGATCAGACGCGCTTCGTGGCGAACAAAGCGGGCCAGATCCTCCTCCACGGGAAAAACGTGGTCCGTCCCTGGTTTTTGCATTTTCACGGCACCATCAATTCTTTCCACGCACGGAACTGGTTGCGCATCGAGACGTCGCTCGTGCCGTTGCAGGTGAGCTCGCCGCGGCGCGCCAGCTCGTCGGCCTCGCTGCCGTCGTGATCGCGGTGCAGGCTCACCCATTCGTTGCCCTCGCCGGCGAGGCCTTCCTGGATCGCGCGGTAGCACTGCAGGTCGTCGTGGCCGACGATCGACATCGGCGAGTTGATGAGCCGGTTGTAGGTCACGGTGCGCTCGAGCAGCACCTCGGGCGCGCCCTTCAGGCGGAAGGTCCACGATTCGATCAGGGTCCGGTCGGCGGCGAGGGGGCGGGCGACGCGGATGGACTGGATCGCGCCCTTGATGGTGAGGCTGGGGTAGTACACGGTGTTGTGCCGCACGGTGCCGAGGATCTGGCGCGCGCGCTCCTCGCCGTAGGCCTTCTTCATCAGCGCCTCGTAGTCGCCGAGCGCCGCATAGGAGGAATGGATCGAGAAGTTGACGCCCGAAAAGCCGTGGCCATGCGGGTACACCCGCACGCCCATGTCGTCGAAGAACTTGTAGTCGGAGGCGAACGGCGCGATCTGCTCGATCGCCATCGGCTTCGGCGCGTCGGCGGGCTTGCCTTCCCACAGCCTGCGCGCGGTGCCGGCCGAGGAGGCGTGCGCGATCATCGGATGCATCGTGTCGTTCAGGTTCTCGACGAACATCTTCCAGTTGCAGTTGTGCAGATAGCGCAGGCACCCGCCCGCGATCTCGAGCTCGCCCTCGGGCGCGCGGTCGGCGAGGTTGTCGATGGAGGAGAGCGACGCGCCGAAATAGTCGCGAAAGCCCACGCCCCGCGGCGAGAGCCGCACGAAGATGAAGCCGCGGTAGGTGGCGACGTTCTGGACCCCGGCGAGGCCGCGCCAGGCTTCGGTCTCGGCAAGGCGCGTGCCCTCGTAGCCCTGCGCGAGCGGAATGTTGAGGATCGAGCCGTCCAGGCGGTAGGTCCAGGCGTGATAAGGGCAGCGCAGCGTCTTGCCGCAGTTGCCGGCCGCCTCGCCGACGAGCTTCGTGCCCTTGTGCGCGCAGCGATTGACGAGCACCCGCACCGACCCGTCCCCGTGGCGCAGCACGATGAGCGGCTGCGCGGCGACGTCCACGGTGAGGTAGTCGCCCTCGTTTCGAATCTGGCTTTCGTGGCCGGCGTAAATCCAGGCGCGGGACCACAGCCGCTCCATCTCCAGGCGGAAGATTTCCGGGTCGACGTACACGTCGCGGTGCACCCGGTCGGCCTGGACCAAGGCATCAAGGGCCGCGGGATCATTGCGGTATCGCCCCATTCAGTGCATTGTAGAATCAGTCAAATGATTGTTTTCGATCTGCTTTGCGGCGAGGGCCACCGCTTCGAGGGCTGGTTCGGTTCGGCCGCGGATTTCGCCGCGCAGAAGGAGCGGCGCCAGCTCGGCTGCCCGAGCTGCGGAAGTGCGCAGGTCGAGCGCGTGCCGTCGGCCTCGCGCGTGAACCTGGGCGCGCCCGAGCCCAGGCCGGCGCCAAAAGGGACGCCGGCCCAGGGGCCGGGGGCGCCGCAGCGTACGCCCGAGATGGAGGGCAAGGATCCATTCGCCATCGCCCAGATGCTCTATTCGCGGATGCTGGACGAGCTTCTCACCAAGACCGAGGACGTCGGCAAGGATTTCCCGGCCGAGGCGCGCAGGATCTTCTACGAGGAAGGGCCGGCACGCGCCATCCGCGGCGTCGCGAGCACCGAAGAGCACGACGAGCTGGTGGACGAAGGGATTCCGGTGGCGCGCCTGCCGCTGCCGCCGGGCCGGCTCAACTAGGGTTTTCTTCTAGGCGGCGGTTTTATAGGCCGCCGGCGAGATCGACGAGCGCTCCGGCGAGCGCTTCCCGGCGCGCTCGATGATGATGTCGATCACGTCGAAGAACACCGTGTCGGGCGGCGTTCCGATGTCCCGCATCCAATAGTCGAGCTGGCGCTCGGGCAGGCGCAGCCGCTCCGCGAGCCGGTCCAGGCCGCCCATCATGGTTGCCGCCCGCCGGATGGCGAGGGCACGCGCCGCAAGCTCAGTCTTCATGAGTCTCCTGTCGCAACGCCCAGAGCATGGCGGTTCGACCCCGATGCCTCAAGTCGCGATGTACCGCTTCGTGCTGTAAGGATGCGGCGTCACGAATAGTCCTCAGAATGTGCTAAAAGTATGCAATCAGTATTATGTCAAATAAGACCATTATCCCCCGAAGCTCGCCTGGACAGGAGATCAACGGACACTCCTCCCCGCCGATTTGGGTTAGATCTGAACTAACGTTATCTAACTAAGAACAGTGGCTTACGAAACTAACCTGAGAGCAAACTTCACTTTAGCGGCAGGCTGGCGAGCATCTCGGCGGAAAAGAGCTTCGGATTGAGTGGATGGCGGCTGAGGAGGCGCCGCTCGCCCATTTGCCTCGCGAAGGCGAGCCATCCGCGCGCCTTGGCACGGTCCGGCGCGATGGCGCCGGTCTGATACTTCTGCGGCAGGCCCAAGGCGCTCAGTGCCCGGTCCAACGCGATTTTCTGGAGGGCGTCGGCCATGGTCTCGAGCTCGTCCCGGTCATCGACGGGCATCGGGCGCTGGAGCAGGCGCTCCAACACCTCAGCGTTGGCGGCATGCTCGAGGGCGCGAAGCGGCGCGCCGCCCGCGTAGGCGAGCCAGCGCCCGGGGTTGCGGGCGCCCTGCTCCGCCAGCCAACCCAGCGCCGCAGGCTGCGGCGGGAGCGCCACGGCAAGCGCGACACATCGGCTGCGGATGGTGGGTAGAAGCTGTGAGGGCCGGTGCGCCACGAGGAGGAAGATCGCGCCCGCGGGCGGCTCCTCGAGGCCCTTGAGGAGCGCGTTGGCGGCGTTCGGATTCATGTCCTCGGCGGGGTGGACCAGCACGACCCGCAGCCGCCCGCGGTGCGAGCCGACGTTCAGGAAGCCGTCGAGCGCCCGCACCTGCTCGATGCGGATCTGGAGGCTCGGCTTGGTTCGCCTGGCAGGCGTCTCGGCGGCTTCGTCCGGGTCGGCGGCGGTCTCCCGCGCGAGCGCCTCGGGCTCGAGCCGGCGGAAGTCGGGATGGCTGCCGGCGGCGAACCAGCGGCAGCCCTCGCAGCGGCCGCACGGCCGGTGCGCGCCGTCCTCGCACAACAGGAACCGCGCCGTGTGCTCGGCGAGCGCCAGCTTTCCGGTGCCGCGCGCGCCGTGGATCAGCAAGGCGTGCGGAAATCGCTCGGCGCGCGCCTTCAGCGATTCGAAGAGCGGCTCGTTCCAGGGATGCATCAGGCGAACCATCAGGGGAACTGCAGCGCTCGGTCCAGGCTCTTGCGGATGGTCGGCACGTCGGCGGCCGCGTCGATGATCCGCATGCGCGCGGGCTCGGCCCGGGCGCGTGCCAGGTACGCTTCGCGCACACGCCCGAAAAAGGCCTCGTCCTCACGCTCGAAGCGGTCGAGCTTCTTGCCCGAGCCCGCGAGGCGTCTGCGCGCCACTTCGTAGTTGCAGTCGAACACGAGCGTGCGGTCCGGCGCGAGACCGGGATGGGAAGCGCCGCTCAGCCGCTCGATGAACTCGAGCGGTACGCCCTTGCCGGCGCCCTGGTAGGCGTAGGTCGCGTCGAGGAATCGGTCGCACACCACCCAGCTTCCCGACTCGAGCGCGGGACGGATCACCTTGCGCACGTGGTGCGCGCGCGCGGCGAAGATGAGCAGCGTCTCGGCCAGGGGATCCATCGACTCCTCCAGGACCGTCTTGCGCAACTGCTCGGCGAGGTCGGTGCCGCCGGGCTCGCGCGTGACGATCGCGCGCCGGCCCGAGGCGCCGGCGACCGCGTCGGCGATGAATTGCAGGTGCGTGGACTTGCCCGCGCCGTCGACGCCCTCCAGGGTGATGAACCTCGCCGCCGCGCTCACTTCGGCGGCCGCCGCAGCTGGTAGCGCGAAACGGCGCGGTTGTGCTCGTCGAGCGTGCGGGAGAACTGGCTCGAGCCGTCGCCCCGGGAGACGTAGTAGAGCGCTTCGGTCTTTCCGGGGTGCATCGCGGCGTGCAGCGATGCGATGCCCGGCATGGCGATCGGCGTCGGCGGCAGGCCGGCGCGCGTGTAGGTGTTGTACGGCCCGTCCTCGATGAGGTGGTTCTTCTTCAGGTTGCCGTCGAACGAATTGCCCAGGCCGTAGATGATGGTCGGGTCCACCTGCAGGCGCATGCCGATGCGCAGCCGGTTCACGAGCACCCCGCCGATGAGGTCGCGCTCTCCCGCCTTGCCCGTTTCCTTCTCGATGATCGAGGCCATGATCAGCGCCTCGTAGGGCGCCTGGTAGGGCAGCTCCGGCAGCTTCCCATCCCACTCCTTCTTGAGATGCCGCTGCATCGCGAGGTACGCGCGCCGCAGCACCGCGAGGTCGCTCGAGCCCTTGCCGAAAAGATAAGTGTCGGGGAAAAACAGGCCCTCGGGATGCGGTTCCGGCGCCTGCAGGCGGGCGAGGATCTGCGTGTCCTCGAGGCCGGCGGTGTCATGGCGCAGATCCGGGCTCTCGTCGAGCGCGGCGCGGAACTGGCCGAAAGTCCAGCCCTCGATCAGCCGCACGTCGGCCTGCGTGACGTCGCCGCGGGTGAGCTTCTCCAGCAGCTCGGTCGGGGTCACCGGCTCGGCGATCTCGTAGCTGCCGGCCTTGATCGCCCGCTCCTTGCGCAGCGCGCGCGCGAGGGTCTCGAACTCGAGGCGCCGCAGGCGGATCCCGGCGCTCTCGAGCGCGTCCATCACGCCGCGAAGGCTCGCGCCGCGCGGAATCTCGACTTCCACCGGAACATTGGCCAGCGGGACCGGCGTCGAGACGTACCAGGCGGCGTAGCCCGTCACGCCGAGCAGCGCGAGTATCGCCAAGCCGAGTAGGGTTTTAAGGGTTTTCAGAGCAGGGTTTTCAAAGAGTGCCGCGCGGTAAAATCGCCATTCTAAATGGAGTGCGCGCGACTTTCCCGCTATGGGCTGCTGTCGGTGCAGGGCGCCGACGCGCGTGAATTCCTCCACGCGCAGCTTACAAGCGACATCCGCAACCTGTCGCCCGATCGCGCCGCGCTCGCGGGCTGGTGCTCCGCGAAAGGTCGCCTGCTCGCGACATTTCTCGTGATCCCGGCGCCGCAAGGCTTCCTGCTGCAGCTTGCGCGCGATCTTGCCCCGGCGGTGGCGAAGCGCCTGTCGATGTTCGTCCTGCGCTCGAAGGTGAAGATTGCCGATGAGAGCGACGCGTGGGTCCAAAGTGGATTCTGGGACGCGGACGGAGACGCGTCGAAGGTCGAATGGAAGGACCAAGCCGGTTTCGTTTCGGTGGGCGAAAGGCGCTTCCTCAGGCTCGAGCCCGCCGCGTCCGCGTCAGCGGAATGCAAGGGCGACGAGGAGGCCTGGACTCTGCAGGAAATCCGCGCCGGCCGCCCGCTCATCACCGCGGCCACGCAGGACCAGTTCGTGCCGCAAATGGTGAACCTCGAGACCCTCGGCGGCGTCGACTTCCAGAAGGGCTGCTATCCCGGCCAGGAAATCGTCGCGCGCGCTCAATACCGCGGCCAGGTGAAGCGGCGCATGGTGCGCCTGCCGGCGCCGCAGGGCGAGCGCCTGCGGCCGGGGCAGGCGTTCAACGGCGGCACGGTGGTGGACAGCGCCGGCGGCGAGCTGCTCGCGGTCATGCCGGTATGAACCATTACTACGTCTATTACAAGCTTGCCCCGGAACGGCTGCCCCAGCTGCGGGCGATGGTCGAAAGACTGTTCAAGGAAATCGAAAAGCAGTGCGGGGTGCGCGGCCGCTGGATGCGCCGGCGCGACGACCCGTCGACCTACATGGAAGTGTACGAGGAGGTGAAGGACGCGGCGGCGTTCGAGGCGCTGCTCGAGCGCGAGGGCGCGAAGCTCGGCGTCCAGCGCAAGCTCGAGCGCTTCGTGAACGCAAGCTGATGTGTCTTATCCTGCTGGCATGGAGGACTTCCAAGGAATATCCACTCATCGTTGCCGCCAATCGCGATGAATTCCACGCGCGTCCGGCCGCGCCGGCTGCGTTCTGGGAAGACCACCCGGAGATCCTCGCCGGGCGCGACCTCGAGGCGCGCGGCACGTGGATGGGGATCTCGCGCGGCGGCAAGTTTGCCGCGGTGACCAACTATCGCGGCGGGACCGAGCCGCGTGCGGCGCAATCGCGGGGGGCTTTGGTTACAGGTTTTCTGTCCGATGATGAAACGGCGGGCGCGTACGTCAAATCCGTGAGTCCGAAATCCGGCTCCTATAGCGGCTTCAACCTGATTGCGAGCGACGGATCCGAGCTCTGGTGGATGTCCAACCGCGATGGCCAGCCTCGACGGCTCGAGCCCGGGATCTACGGCCTGGGCAACCTGCTCCTCGATTCGCCCGACGTGGAGCCGAGAAAGCGCCGCTTTGCGCAGGCCATGGAGTCCGGCGCCGCCGTGGAGCCGCTCTTCGGCGTGCTCGCCGAGGCGCGCATCGTCGATCCGGTCTACGGCACGCGCTGCTCCACCGTGCACTTCGGCAGGCGCTACGTCGAACGTACCTTCTCGCCGGACGGCACGGCGCAGGACACGCTGCACTACGAGCT
>DASYPG010000439.1:0-2841 GCA_036006885.1 Burkholderiales bacterium
CAGAATGACCCACTCGTGCAGCAGGTGCACGCCCAGGCCTTCGAACCCGGTACCGGTCTTGAAACCGGTGAACGCGAGCTTGTAGAGCACGATCGCCGAAAGGCCGGCGAGGGCGACCTGCAGCGTGTGGCGGTGAAACACCGCGACGCCGCCGAGCGTCACGCCGAACAGCACGAACTCGAGCGGAACGCCCAGAACGGCGCAGATCGCGCCCGCCAGGATCATTCCGGCGAGAAGCCCCCGCTCGTGGAACACCAGACGAGCGAGCCGCGATCTCATGCTCTAGAAGAGCCCGACGACCTTGCCGTCGACCAGGTCGATCTTGCTCGCCGAGGGCACCTTCGGCAGCCCCGGCATGGTCATGATGTCGCCGCAGATCATGACGACGAATTCCGCGCCGGCGGCGAGCCGCACCTCGCGCACGTTGATCACGTGGTTAATCGGCGCGGCGCGCAGCGCCGCGTCGGTCGAGAACGAGTACTGGGTCTTCGCCACGCACACCGGGTAATGGCCGTAGCCCTCGTCCTGCAGCTTCTTGATCTGGCCGCGCACCTTCGCATCCGCGGTGACCTCGGAAGCGCGGTAGACCTTCTTCGCGATCTTGTTGATCTTCTCCCACAGGCTGTCGGTGTCCTCGTAAACGAAGGCCGGCTTGGAAGGCTGCTCACACAGGCCGACGACGATCTTGGCCAGGTCGGCGGCGCCTTTACCGCCTTCGGCCCAGTGGTTCGCCATGACGAACGGCACGCCTAGCTTGCCGACCTTCGCCTTCACCAGGTCGACCTCGGCTTGGGTGTCGAAGGTGAAGCGGTTGAACGAGACGACGCAGGGAATGCCGTACACCTTGGAGACGTTCTCGACGTGCCGCTCGAGGTTCACCAGGCCCTTCTCCAGCGCGGCGAGGTTCTCCTTGTTCACCTCCTTGACGTCGACGCCGCCGTGGTACTTCAGCGCGCGCATCGTCGCGACGATCACCGCGGCGCTGGGCCGCAGGCCGCTCTTGCGGCACTTGATGTCGAGGAACTTCTCCGCGCCGAGGTCGGCGCCGAACCCCGCCTCGGTGACCACGTAGTCGGCGAGCTTGAGCGCGCTCTGCGTGGCGATCACCGAGTTGCAGCCGTGCGCGATGTTGGCGAACGGGCCGCCGTGGATGAAGGCCGGATTGTTCTCCAGCGTCTGCACGAGGTTCGGGGCGAGCGCGTCCTTCAGCAGGACCGTCATCGCACCATGGGCCTGGAGGTCCTTTGCCTTTACCGGTTTTTGATCCCTCGTGTAGCCCACCACGATATTTCCCAGTCTTTGCTTCAAATCATCCAAAGACGTGGACAGGCAGAAGATCGCCATCACCTCCGAGGCCACCACGATGTCGAAGCCGTCCTGCCGCGGATAACCGTTGGCCGGCCCGCCGAGCGCGACAGTGATCTCGCGCAGCGCGCGATCGTTCATGTCGAGCACGCGCTTCCACTGGATGCGCCGCACGTCGATGCCGAGCTCGTTGCCGTGGTTGATGTGGTTGTCGATCAGCGCGGCGAGCAGGTTGTTGGCGAGCTGGATCGCGCCGAAGTCGCCGGTGAAATGCAGGTTGATGTCCTCCATCGGCACCACCTGCGCGTAGCCGCCGCCGGCCGCGCCGCCCTTCATGCCGAACACCGGCCCGAGCGAAGGCTCGCGCAGGCAGATCACCGCCTTTTTGCCGATGTGGTTGAGCGCGTCGCCCAGTCCGACGGTCGTGGTGGTCTTACCCTCGCCGGCCGGCGTCGGGCTGATCGCGGTGACCAGCACCAGCTTGCCGTCCTTCTTCCCCTTCAGCGTGTCGAGGTACTTCAGCGAGACCTTGGCCTTGTAGTGGCCGTAGGGCTCAAGATGCTCCTCGGCGATTCCAAGCTTCTCGCGCGCGACCGCGGCGATGCGCTGCATCTTGGCTGCCTGTGCGATTTCGATGTCCGACGCCATGGGATGCTCCTCGAGCTTCTGTGGGATGGGCGCAATTCTCCAAGACCGGCGCCGCAGCCGGCCTTGACTTTAGTCAATGCGGCGAAGTCAATGCCTAGCGATCAAGCGCTACTTGACCAGCAGGACCGGTACGTTCGAGATGTGCACGACCTTGGTGGCGGTCGAACCCACCAGCGCCCCGCCGAGCCCGGTGTGGCCGCGCGTGCCGATACAGATGAGGTCGCAGCGCTTGTCCTTGGCGTGCTTCACCAGGCTCTCGGCCACCGGACCAACCAGAGTGTGCGCCTCGTAGCGCACACCGGCGGCGTCCAGCTTCTCGCGTGCGGCGGCGAGGGAGCGGTCGCTCTCTTCCTGGTAGTACTTGTCGAGCTGGGCCTTGCCGACTGCGGCGCCCATGCCGGGAAGCTTGGGCACCGGCAGGTGCACGGTGACGAGGTCGAGCTCCGGCTTCTCGCGCAGCCACCCGCCGTGCTCGATGAGAAACTGCACCGCGTTCAGCGAGTGCTTGGAGCCGTCCACCGCCAGCAGGATTCTCATTCGCGCGCGTTCCCTGGTGTCTTTTGGAGATTCTACGCTTAGGCCTGCAGCTCCTTCAGGCTGCGGCCCTTGCCGTAGCCGGGGTCGGCCGGGCGTTCGCCGCCCTTGGTGACCTTCACCGCGCAGTACTTGAACTCCGGGATCTTGCCGAACGGGTCGAGCACCGGGTTGGTGAGGATATTCGCCGCCGCCTCGTAGAAGGCAAAAGGGATGAACACCGCGCCGCGCGATATGCCGGCGTCTTCTCTTGCGTACAGCGCGATTTTCCCGCGCCGTGACTCGACCGTGATGACGTCGCCGCCTCTGGCGTGAAGCTGCTGCAGATCCAGAGGATGAAGCGATGCGGTCGGC
>DASYPG010000440.1:0-4478 GCA_036006885.1 Burkholderiales bacterium
CAGCATCGAGCCGGCGATTTCCACGCTCTACTCCCCCGCCTTCTCGACCACGGCCGCGCGCGTGCGGCCGTCGGCCACGCGGCGCTCGGGCAGGCGGATGCCGCGCGGGAACAAGATGATGGCGATGAAAAGGATCGAGAACACGATGAGCGGCTGCCAGCGCGAATCCATGACGAGTACGGAAAGTTGCTGCAGGATGTTAATGCCGATCGCTGCGATCGCTGCCGCAAACACTCGATCGATGCCGCCGAGGATCGTGGAGACTACCGCGAAAATCATCATGTGCAGCGTGAGCTCCGGGTAGACCGCCAGCTTGCTGCCGAACACGTACATCGCAGCCGTCACGAACAGCGCGGCGAGCACCATAGCCAGCGCGAAGGACTGCGCCTTGCTGATGCCGTAGACCTCGGCGAGATCGGCATTGTCGGCGACCGCGATCATGTACTGGCCGGTGCGCGTGAAGCGCAGGAACAAAAGCAGCGAGACCGTCAGCACCGCCGCAATCAGGATCGAATGCGCATCCCAGGCGCTCACCACCACGCCGCCCACCAGCACGGTCGGCGAGATCATGTTTGCGAGCATGTAGACCGGCTCGGTCGTGAACGACAGCGTCAGTACGTAGATCATGAACTGCGCAAAGACAAGGGTGAAGATGAAGAAGGTGATCGACTCCGAGCCGCGCGCACGCAGCGTCGAGAACGCCACGCCCTCGATGATCAGTGCGAGCCCCGCGGTGGCGAGAAACGCGATCAATACCGCCAGCGGCAGCGGTACCCCCAGCCAGTTGACCGCCACGTACATCGCGTAGAACGCCACCCCCATCAGGGCGGGCTGAGTGAAGTTCCAGATCTTGGTGACCTTCAGAACCAGCGCGAACGCGATGGTGAGCAGGACCTGGAAACTCGCCGTGGCGAGGCTCGTCCACAGCACCTGCAGCAGGATGCTGCGGTCGAACATCGTTCCCGGGGCCTCCCGAGCCCCGCGGCTACTGGTACGAGCGCAGCGGCGTGAAGACGCCGCCCTTCACTTCGAGCAGATAGACCGGCTTCAGCACGGTGTGGTTCTCGTTGATCGTAACCTCGCCGGTGAGCGGGAGCTTGAAGGTCTTCACCTCGAGCAGCGCCTTGCGCAGGTTTTCCCCAGTCAGCGGCCGGTTGGTCTTGTCGAGATGCTCGACCAGGGCCTTGATGATGTAGGCGCCATCGTGGAGGTATTGGGTGACTGGCACGTTGTTCGGCTCGCGGCCTTTCTCTTTCTTCCAACGCTCGACGTACGCCGCCACGGCCGGGGAGTCGGCCACGCCGGGCGCGAGCGATGCGACGATCAGCCCGTCGGCCTGGGTGCCGAGCTGCTTGGCCATCTGCGGGTTATAGGCCGCGGTGTAGGAGGTGATCGGCACCTTGACCCCGAGCTGGCGCAGCTGCGCAATGGCCTGCGGCGAATCCCCGGCATTGCCCTGCAGGTGGACAAGCTCCGGGTTGGCGGCGCGGATCTTCAGGATGGCGCCGGTGTAATCGGTCGAATTGGGCTCGTAGCTCTCGTTCGCGACGATGCGCCCGCCCAGCTTCTCGAAGTTCTCGCGGAACACCCGGGCGCCGTAGACGCCGCTTTCGTCGTTGAGATAAAGGACCGCGGCGTTCGATTTCTTGAGCTCCTGGCGCGCGTATTTCGCGAGCAGCGTGACGTCCACGTCGGCGAGCGGATAGGTCGTGTAGACGTAGTCCCCCATGTTTGCGATGCGCGGCGAATTGGCGCCGATCACGAAGGTGAGGACGTTGGCGCGGTTGGCGATCGGCGCGACCGCGGCCACCACGGCGCTGAAGGCAGTGATGACGAGCGGCACCTTCTCCACGCTGATCAGTCGCGTCACGACGTCGATCCCGACCTGCGGGCGCGCCTGGGTATCGAGCACCACCGCATTGAGCTTGCGGCCGCCCGCACCGCCGCGCGCGTTGATGTCGGCGACGGCCCATTCGAGCGCCTGGATCTGGTCAAGGCCGAACGGCGCCGCCGAGCCGGTGGTGGGCAGCGCAACGCCGAAGGTAAAAGGTTCCTTGCTCTGCGCGAACGCCGCTGCAGTGATGAGTGACAGCACGGATGCGCACATCAGCCTGCGCAGGACCGACATTTCCTTCTTCATGAGCTCCTTCCGGTCAAAAGCGGCGATTCGATCTTACCAGCACGTCCGGATCCATCACGTCGGTCGGCCTGCCCGCGGCGAAAGCGAGAAGCTGGTCCGCTGCGGTCGCGTACATGTCCTCGTACGACGTACGCTCCGCATAGCCGAGGTGCGGCGTGCAAAGCGCATTTTTCATCCTGAGCAGCGGGCAATTGCCGCCGAGCACCGGTTCTTCCTCATACACGTCTACTGCCGCGAATCCGGGCCTGCCCGCTCTCAGCGCCACGGCGAGCGCGCCCTCGGCGATGATGGCCGCGCGGCTGGTGTTGACGAGCAGGGCCGAGGGTTTCATGCGACCAAGATCCTCCGCCGTAACGATACCGCGCACGCTGCCGGGCAAATGCAGACTCAGCACATCGGCGCTTTCGAAAAACGCCTCGCGGCTTGCGGCGGTCTCGAAGCCCTCGGCTTTCGCTCTTGCGATGGAGCCTTCGCGACCCCAGCACAGCACTCGCATGCCGAAAGCGCGCCCGACGCGGGCCACCGCGCCGCCGATGTGGCCGAATGCATAGATGCCGAGCGTGCGGCCGAAGAGGCGCGTCCCGACGGTGCTGTGCCAGTGCCCCTGTTTCAGCCGCTCGATCTCGTAAGGCAGGTGGCGCAGCGACGCGATGATGAGGCCCCAGACCAGCTCGGCGGTATTCGAAAAGCCGTCGCGCTCCATGGCAGCGCCGCTGTGGTGCCCGATCGACACCACGATGCCGTGCTCTGTGCACGCGGCGACGTCCAGGTGGCTCGCGTTCGGTCCAGTCTGGCAAACGAACTTGAGATCCGGAAGCTGCTCGATCACCCTGCGCGGGAACGGCACACGCTGCTGGGTAAGCAGCACCGCATCGCAGCCCGTTACCTGCTCTACGACGCGCGCCGGATCATTGTATGCGTCGCTGTAGACAAGGACCTGATGGTCCTTGAGGCGGCGGTAAGCCTGCGTGGTGCGGAAGACATCCGCATAGTCGTGGACCACGGAAATCTTCATCCGCAAAGCTTAGCATCGTCGCACCATCGACGACGGCGATTTGCCATTCGATAGATGCAGCGACGGGCCTTGAAGCGCGTCGCGCGTGATCGTAGCATCCGCCAAGTACTTTTCTGCGGAGCGCAATTGCCATGGCAATGAACGAGACCCGGCCCGCGCGACAGCAGGCGGCCGCGAATACCCGCAAGCTCATCGAGTGGGCGGCCGACGCCGTCTCGAAGCCGCTGCCCGAGCCGGTGCGCCGGCGCGCGGCGATCATCCTTTCCGACGACATCGGCGCGATGGTCGCCGGCTCGCTCGAAACGCAGGTCACCAAGGCGCGCGAAGGACTGCTGCGCACCTCTTCCGCCAAGGTTGAAGCGACCGTGCTCGCCAAGGGCGCGCCACGCGTCGATCGCTACGCGGCGGCGAGCGCCAACGGCATGGCGATCACCTGGTGCGAGCTCGACGAGGGTTTTCGCAATGCCTCCTGCCACGGCGGCGCTTATACGATTCCGGCGCTCCTCGCCGAGGCCGAGGCGCAGGGCCGCAGCGTCGAGGAAGTGCTGCGCGCGCTCGCCGTGGCGTACGAAGTCACCACGCGCTTCGCGCTCGCCTTTCCGTTTCCCGTGTTCAACGTGCATCCGCATGCGGCGTTCGCCACGATTGGCGGCGCGGCCGCCGCGTCGCTCGTTCGCCGCCAGGATGCGAAGACGCTGCTCGCCGCGGTGACTGGCGGCGCGAGCATGTCTTTCGCCGGACCGTTCGACACGGCGGTCGAAGGCGCGCTCATCCGCAATGCGTGGACCTCAGCAGGGGCGTGGATCGGGCTGCGCGCCGCCGACTGGGCGGAAGCCGGCATCGGCGGCAATGACGTTACGCCCTACGATGTCTTCGTCGGCGCCTATAACTGCCGCGCGCTGCCCGAAGCCCTCGTCGCGGGCCTGGGTGATACGTGGTCGGTCACGAACGGCTACCACAAGGTATTCGCCTGCTGCGGCTACGCGCACTCGGCGGTCGAGGCGACGCTCGATCTCCTCGGCCGCATGCAGAAGAAGAAGGAGGACATCGCCGAGATCGTGGTCGAGACGGCGCCCGGCGGCCAGGCGCTGCGCACCGTCGAGCCCGAGACGGTGCTCGCGGCGAAGTTCTCGCTGCCGCATGCCATTGCCGCCACCGTGCAGCTCGGCACCGCGGGCGCGCGCGCCTTCACCCAGGACAAGCTCGAGGACGCCGACATCTCGGAGCTGCGCAAGCGAGTGCACCTGCAGCCCTTCCCCGACGTCAAACCCGCGCCGAACGACCGGCCGGCGCGCGTGACCCTGCGCTTCGGCGACGGCGCGG
>DASYPG010000441.1:0-6755 GCA_036006885.1 Burkholderiales bacterium
TCGACGATCATCGTCTGGCCGAGCCGGTCGGTGAGCTGCGCGGCGATCACGCGCCCGACGACATCGTTGCTGCCGCCGGGCGGGAACGGGATCACCAGCCGCACGGGCTTGGATGGGTAGGGTTGCGCCGCCGCGAGGCCCGCGAACAAAAACGCGAGAAGAAGCGCTGTGAGCACTTTGAGGATCGATGTCATTGCCGGCTCCGAGCTATATTCTTGCACTCATGCGATACGAGACCAACTTCCGTTCCATCCGGGACCAGGTGAGCGCCGAGGAGTGGCAGGCGCGAGTCGACCTCGCGGCCTGCTATCGCCTTGTCGACTACTACGGGATGGCCGATCTCACCTACAACCACATCACGGCGCGCGTTCCAGGACCGCAGCACGAACGGCAGCATCATATCCTCATCAACCTCTACGGGCTCACGTACAAGGAGATCACCGCCTCGAGCCTCGCCAAGATCGACCTCGACGGCGAGGTCATCTGGAAGCCCGACACCGACTACTACGTGAACCGCGCCGGCTACGTCATCCACGGCGCGATCCACCGCGCCCGCAAGGACGTGACCTGCGTCCTGCATACGCACACGCGCGCCGGGATGGCGGTCGCGGCGATGAAGTGCGGCCTGCTTCCGATCAGCCAGACCTCGATCCGCTTCGAGAACCATATCGGCTATCACGACTACGAGGGACCGGCGATCGAGCTCGCCGAGCGCGAGCGGCTGGTGAGAAATCTCGGCGCGCACGACGCGATGATCCTGCGTAACCACGGCCTGCTCACCTGCGGCGCGACCATTCCGCAGGCCTTCAACACCATCTACCAGCTCGAGCTCGCCTGCCGCACGCAGGTGGACGCGATGGCCGCCCGTACCGATCTCGCTTTGCCTTCGAGGGAAGTCCTCGAGAAAACCGCGCACCTCTACCAGCCCGCAACGCGGCGCCCGTACGGCGTGCTCGAGTGGCCGGCGATGCTGCGCCTGCTGCAGGTCGACCAACAGCAGGCCGAGCACAAGGGCGCGGCCTTCCCTCCCTACTGGAGCTGAGGGACCTCAGCTCGCCGGCGCTCGGCCTGCAGGTATTGCACCGACTGCATCTCGTACAGGCGGCTCACGCTGCGCTGGAACTCGGCGCTGTTCTCGCCCGCAGTGAATAGCTGATCCGGGTCGGCCTCGGCCGACACGATGAGGTTGACCCGGTCGTCGTAAAGCACGTCGACGAGCCAGGTGAAGCGCCGCGCGGCGTCGGCGTTCTTGGGCGACATCCCCGGCACCCGGGACAGCATGATGGTATGGAAGCGCTGCGCCAGGTCGACGTAGTCGGCATAAGAGCGCGGGCCGCCGCACAGTACCTGGAAATCGAACCACACCAGCCCCCCGGCGCGCTTGCGATAGGGAATCGAGCGCCCTTCCACGTCCAGCGGATGGCGCTCGGGTTCGACGTCGCGCAGCTCGTCGAAAATCCTCTCGAGCTCCGCATCCGCGTCCTTTCCGGTGTGGTAGACCTTCAGCCGCTCCATTTTCAGGCGCCGGTAATCGATGCCGCTGTCGACCGCGATCACGTCGAGCCGCTTCCGGATCAGCTCGATCGCGGGCAGGAAGCGCTCGCGCTGCAGGCCGTTCGGGTACAGCGCGTCCGGGTGGTAGTTGCTCGTCATGCACAACACCACGCCGCGGTCCATCACCTGCTCCAGGTAGCGGCCGAGGATCATGGCGTCGGCGATGTCGGCGACGTGGAATTCGTCGAAGCACACTAGACGATAACGACGGGCTGTCCGCGCCGCGACCTCGGCGAGGGGATCCTCGACGCCCTTCAGCAGGTTCATCTCTCGATGGATCTCGCGCATGAAGTGGTGGAAGTGCACCCTGCGCTTGCGCACGAGCGGCAGACACAGGTAGAAGCTGTCCATGAGGAAGCTCTTGCCGCGGCCGACCGGCCCCCACAGGTACACCCCGCGCGGCAGCGCCGGCTTGACGATCAGGCGCTTGAGCGCGCTCGAGCGCCGCGCCTTGTAGGCGCTCCACTCCTCGAAGAGCTGCTGCAGCCGCTCCACCGCGCGCCACTGCGGCGAGTCGGCCACGAAACCGCGCTTGTCGAGCTGCTGCCGGTAGAGCGAGACGACATCCTGGGTCACGGAAGCTTGGCGATCAGCTCACGCGCGCTGCGCTCGAGCACCCTGCGCAGCATCAGCGGCTCCTCGGTGGCGTTCTCGCGCGAGATTCGCAGCTCCTGCATCGCCTCCCACGCGACGGTGCCGTCACGGCTGTCCCAGATCTGGAAGAACAGGCGCAGGTCGGCGTACTGCGTCTCGACCAGGCGCAGCCCGAGGAAGCCGAACCGCCCCTTCGAGTTCTCGCTGAAGTTCTGCAGCTTGAGCTGCGCCACGTAGCGCATGCCCGTCGCGGCACCGACCCGGCGCAGCGCCTCGGCTGGAAAAAGGCCGCTGTCGCGGTAGTCGTCGTACATGCGCTTGTATGTGTCGGCGAGCCCCGCCCGGTTCACGGCCCCCAGCGTCTGGGCGAGCGTGGATATCTTGAGGTTCGTCCGCTCGGCTTTGAGCACGTCGGTAAAGGTAAGCGCGACGGCCTCTTTCTCCTGCTCCTGTCCGGTCACCGTCGAGGGGGTGATGAAGGCGATGCCGGAGCTCTCGAGATCGCCCTTGGAGAGCGAGATCACCTGCTCCTTGACCGTCGGATAGTAGATCGCCGGACCCGAGCAGCCGGCAACGATGCCGGCTGCAAGGATCATCGCTATCGCTGATTTATTCATCCGTTCAGGGAGCGCTTCTCTACGCCCAGGGCCGCCTCGCGCATGACTTCCGACATCGACGGATGCGCGTGGCAGATGCGCGCGATGTCCTCGGAGGAGGCGCCGAACTCGATCGCCACCACTGCCTCGGCGATGAGCTCGCTCGCGAGGCTGCCGATCGCATGCACGCCCAGGATGCGGTCGCTCGCCGCCTCGGCCAGGATCTTGACGAAGCCTTCAGGCTCTTCGCGGCTCAGCGCCCGGCCGTTGTATGCGAAGGGAAAGCGCCCGGCCTTGTATGCCACGCCCTCGCTCTTCAGCTGCTGCTCGGTCTTGCCGACCCATGCGATCTCCGGGGCGGTGTAGATTACCCACGGGATGGCATCGTAGTTCACGTGGCCGTGCTGCCCGGCGATGATCTCGGCCACCATCACGCCCTCGTCCTCCCCCTTGTGCGCGAGCATCGGCCCGCGCACCACGTCGCCAATGGCGTAGACCCGCGGCAGCGCGGTGCGGCAGTTCTTGTCCACCTCGATAAACCCCTTCGCATCGAGCTTGAGCCCCACGTTCTCGGCACCCAGGTTATCGGTATTGGGCACCCTTCCGACCGAAACAACGATCCGGTCGCAATCGAAGTTTTTACTTGATTTATCTGATGCAGTATATTGAATTCTTAACGCTTTCTTTGAATCATCCATTCCGGAAATGGAAGCGCCCAACTCAATATCGAGCCCCTGGCCCTTGGTAAAGATCCTCCATGCTTCGTTCGCGACCGTTTCATCTGCCGCGCCGAGAAAGCCGGGTAGCGCTTCGAAAACCTTGACCTTCGACCCAAGGCGGCGCCACACGCTGCCAAGCTCCAGCCCGATGACCCCTGCGCCAATGACCCCGAGCCGCTCGGGCACGGTATCGAAGGCGAGCGCGCCCTCGTTGTCGCACACCCGCTTGTTGTCGACCGGAATGCCGGGCAGGTGCCGCGCCTTGGAACCGGTGGCGATGATGACGTTCTTCGCTTCAACACCCTCAGAATCAACTTGTATTTTCCAGCTTGTGCCGCCGGACACGAGCTTGCCATGACCCTGCAGCCAGGTGACCTTGTTCTTCTTGAAAAGGCCCGCGATGCCGGCGGTCATCTTACCGACGATCCGGTCCTTCCTCTCCAGCATCGTCTTCAGGTCGAACTTCACTCCGCTCGCGGTGATGCCGTGCGCCTTGAACTGGTGCAGCACCCGCTCGTAGTTCTCGGAGGACTCGAGCAGCGCCTTGGAAGGGATGCAGCCCACGTTGAGGCAGGTGCCGCCGAGGGCGTATTCGCCTTTGGGTGTTTTCCACTTCTCAATGCAGGCAGTGGAAAGGCCCAGCTGCGAAGCGCGGATGGCCGCGATATACCCCGCCGGCCCCGCGCCGATGACAACCACGTCGAAGGACTTCATATCTCCAGGATCAGCCGGGCAGGATCTTCCAGGGCTTCTTTTATGGAAACCAGAAACAGGACCGCTTCCCGGCCGTCAATGATGCGGTGGTCGTAGGAGAGCGCGAGGTAGTTCATCGGCCGAGCCACGATCTGGCCGTTTTCCACCACCGCGCGCTCCTTGGTGGCGTGCACGCCGAGGATCGCCGACTGCGGCGGGTTGATGATCGGCGTGGAAAGCATCGAGCCGAACACCCCGCCGTTCGAGATCGAGAAGGTGCCGCCGGTGAGATCCTCGATCGCCAGCTTGCCGTCCTGGGCGCGCTTGCCGAAGTCGGCGATCTTCTTCTCGATCTCGGCGAAGCTCATGCGGTCGGCGTCGCGCAGGATCGGCACCACCAGGCCGCGCGGGCTGCCGACCGCGACGCCGATGTCGAAGTAGCCGTGGTAGACGATGTCGGTGCCGTCGATCGAGGCGTTCACCACGGGGTAGCGCTTGAGCGCGTGCACCGCGGCCTTGACGAAGAACGACATGAAGCCCAGGCGCGTGCCGTGCTCCTTCTCGAAGCGCTCCTGGTACTTCTTGCGCATCTCCATCACCGGCGCCATGTTGACCTCGTTGAAGGTGGTGAGGATGGCGGCAGTCGACTGCGACTGCACCAGGCGCTCGGCGACCCGCTGGCGCAGCCGCGACATCGGTACGCGCTGCTCGGGACGGCCCGACAGCAGCTGCTCCACGTCGACCGGTGGCGGCGGCTGCTGCAACGCCTGGCGTTGAGAAGGCACCTGGGAAGAGACAGGCGCGCGGAAGGGCGCAGAAGCGTGCTCGAGCACGTCGCCCTTCGTCACGCGCCCGTCACGGCCGGTGCCCTGGATATTCGAGGTGTCGATGCCCTTCTCCGTCGCGATCTTCTGCGCCGCCGGCATTACGGGCGGCGCGGCCTTCTGCTTTTCAGGGACCGGTTCTCTTTTCGTAACCGCGGCCGCCGGAGAAGCCGCCTTCCCTTCGGTGTCGATCTGGGCGATCACCTCGCCCGAGCCGACCGCGTCCTTGGCCTTCCTGAGGATCTTGACCAGCACGCCGTCGGCGGGCGCCGGCAGCTCGAGTACGACCTTGTCGGTCTCGATGTCGATCAGGTTCTCGTCGCGCTTGACCGGCTCGCCTTCCTTCTTGTGCCAGTCGAGCAGCGTCGCCTCGGCCACCGACTCCGAGAGCTGCGGGACTTTCACTTCCACGATCATGGTGCTGCTCCCCGTTCAGTTTTTCCCCGGCTTCGGCTGAGCTTCCACCGGGTTCGCGAAAAACCAGCGAGTAACTCGCCGGGATCCAACCTGCCTTACTTGTACTTGCCGAAAGCCTGCTCCACGAGCTGCTTCTGCCGCTCGTTGTGGCGCGCCATGTAGCCGGTCGCGGGGGCCGCCGAGGGCGGCCGGCCAGCGTAGAGCAGCTTCTGCTCGTCGCGCATGTTCTCGCGCAGGTAGTGCCCGATCTGATACCACGCGCCCTGGTTCTGCGGTTCTTCCTGGCACCACACCACCTCGGCGGCGTTCGGATAGCGCCGCATCTCGGCCTCGAACTGCTTGTGCGGGAACGGATAGAGCTGCTCCAGGCGGATGACCGCGGTGTCCGTCCTCTGCAGCTCGGTGCGCTTGAGCACCAGATCGTAGTAGACCTTGCCGCAGCAGGCGATGATGCGCTTCACGCCCTTCTCGTCGATGCTGGCAGTGTCGGGGATCACGGTCTGGAAGGAGCCGTTCGCGAGCTCGTTGATCGAAGAGGCGGCTTCTTTCTTGCGCAGCAGCGACTTCGGCGTCATCACCACGAGCGGCTTCCTGAAGGGGCGCAGCATCTGGCGCCGCAGCAGGTGGAAGACCTGCGCGGCGTTGGATGGCACCACCACCTGTATGTTGTGCTCGGCGCAGAGCTGCAGGTAGCGCTCCAGGCGCGCCGACGAGTGCTCGGGGCCCTGGCCCTCGTAGCCGTGCGGCAGGAACTGGACCAGGCCGCACACGCGTCCCCACTTGGTCTCGCCCGAGCCGATGAACTGGTCCATCACCACCTGGGCGCCGTTGGCGAAGTCGCCGAACTGCGCCTCCCAGATGACGAGCGCGTTGGGTTCGGCGCTGGAGAACCCGTACTCGAAGCCAAGCACTGCCTCCTCCGAGAGCACCGAGTCGATCACCACGAAGTCGCCTTGGTCCTTGCTGATGTTTTGCAGCGGGACGAAGCTGCCCTCGTCCCAGCGCTCGCGCTCCTGGTCGTGCAGCACCGCGTGGCGGTGCGCGAAGGTGCCGCGGGCCGAGTCCTGGCCCGAGAGCCGCACGTCGTAGCCGTTGGACAGGAGCGACGCATAGGCGAGCGTCTCCGCCATGCCCCAATCGACCGCCAGCTTGCCGGCCGCCATCTGCCGGCGCGCCTCGATCACGCGCGCCACCGTTGGATGGAGCTTGAAGTCGGGCGGCACCGTAGTGACTCTTTCGGTCAATCTCTGTAGCTCCGCGAGCGGCACATGGGTATCCGCGGCGTCGGTCCACTTGGAGTTGAGGAACGGCGCCCAGTCGACCGCGAACTTGCTCCTGAAGTTCGACAGCACCGGGCT
>DASYPG010000442.1:0-5306 GCA_036006885.1 Burkholderiales bacterium
CAGCGCCTCGTCGGCGTTGCTCTCGTCCTCGATCCACTCGAGATCGTGCGCGCGCGCGTAGTCCTCGATCTGGGCCCTTGAAACCTCGAGCAGCGGCCGCGCCAGGCGCTTGCCCTCGAAGCGCGCGAGCGCTCGCATGCCGCTCGCCCCGCGCAGGCCCGCGCCGCGCAGCAGGTTCATGAGTACGGTCTCGGCCTGGTCGTCGAGCTGGTGCGCCAGTGCGATCACCTCTGCATTCACCTTCCTGAACGCCGCGTAGCGCGCCTCGCGCGCCGCCGCTTCCAAGCCTTTTCCGGAACGGAAAACCTTGACCTTCGAGATTTTTAGAGGAACTCCCCATTGCTTGCACAGCCGGCGGCAGAACGCGGCCCAGGCGTCGGCGTTCGGGCTCAGGCCGTGATGCACGTGGATCGCCGAGATGCCGGGATGCTGCTTCAGGAGGTGGAGCAGGACGACCGAGTCGATGCCGCCGGAGAGGGCGACGGCGATGCGCTTTTCCCCCTGCGCCTGCAGGAACGCCTGCGCGCTAGCGCTCGCCGGCTTCCTTGAACTTGCCATAGCCCATCAGCCGCTCGAGGCGCTCCTCGACAAGCTCCTTCGGCTTCTTTTCGCGCAGCTGCCTGAGCGCCTCGGCGAGCGTCTTGCGCAGCGACTGGGCGGTCGCCGCCGGATCGCGGTGCGCGCCGCCGAGCGGCTCGGGGACGATCTTGTCGATGAGGCCGAGGGTCTTCAGGCGGCTCGCGGTGATGCCGAGCGCCTCCGCCGCGTCGGGCGCCATCTCGGCGCTGCGCCACAGGATCGAGGCGCAGCCCTCGGGCGAGATCACCGAGTAGGTCGCGTACTGCAGCATGAGGGTGAGGTCCCCGACCGCGATGGCGAGCGCGCCGCCGGAGCCGCCCTCGCCGATCACGGTGACGATGATCGGCGTGCGCAGCCGCGCCATCTCGAACAGATTGCGGCCGATGGCCTCGGATTGCCCGCGCTCCTCCGCGTCGATCCCGGGATACGCGCCCGGCGTGTCGATGAAGGTGAACACCGGAAGCTGGAACTTCTCGGCGAGGTGCATGAGCCGCAGCGCCTTGCGGTAGCCCTCCGGCTTGGGCATGCCGAAGTTGCGCAGGATCTTCTCCTTCGTGTCGCGGCCCTTCTGGTGGCCGATGAGCATGCACGGCTCGCCGGCGAAGCGCGCGAGCCCGCCCACGATCGAAGGATCGTCGGCGTAGCTGCGGTCGCCGTGCAGCTCCTCGAAATGCGTGAACAGCGCCTGGATGTAGTCGAGCGTGAAGGGACGCTGCGGATGGCGCGCCACCTGCGCCACCTGCCAGGGCGTGAGCTTGCCGTAGATGTCCTTGGTGAGGCCCTGGCTGCGCTTGGTGAGGCGCTGGATCTCCTCGGAGATGTCGGCCGCCGAGTCGTCCTGGACGTAGCGCAGCTCCTCGATCTTGGTTTCCAGCTCGGCGATCGGCTGCTCGAACTCGAGGAAGGTGGTCTTCACTGGCGCGCGATTCTAACCTTGTACGACCACCTTGTTGCGCCCGAGCGCCTTGCCCCGGTACAGGGCCTGGTCGGCGCGGGCCAGGACGGCGGCCGCCGCCCCGTCCTTTGCGTGCTGCGCCACGCCGATCGTCAGCGTGACCCGGGTCTGCGCCGCCACGGCGGCGCGAATCCGCTCGGCGACAGCGCGCGCCCCGGCGAGGTCGGTCTCCGGCAGGACGAGCAGAAACTCCTCGCCGCCGAAGCGTCCGAAGACATCGATGCCGCGCAGGCCGCGGCCCGCGACCTCGGCCACCTGCCTGAGCACCTCGTCGCCCGCGGCATGCCCCAGCGTGTCGTTCACCGCCTTGAAATGATCGACGTCCATCAGGCACACGGCGAAGCCGCCGCGCAGCCGGGCCGCGCGCGCCAGCTCCCGGCCGAGGCTTTCCATGAGGAAGCGCCGGTTGTACGTCCCGGTGAGCTCGTCGCGGACGGCGATGTCGCCGATGCGCTCCAACGCCTGCTCGAGGCGGCGGTTCGCCTCGGCGAGACGGCTGCGCAGGCGGTTCACGTAGCCGCCCATTGCGGCGAACCACGGCAGCGCGACCATGAGCACCGCGAACTCCGTCAGCGCCGAGTCGACGTCCATGTAATCCCCGTCGCGAAGGTACGAGAAGTGCAGCATCGTCCCGTGCGCCGCAAGCGCGAGGACCGAGAGCACCGCGAGCCGCGCCGCGCTCAGGCGCAGCGCGCCGAAGAGCATCACCACGAGGTAGAACAGCGTGAGCGCGTCGCGCGCCTCGCCGGCGTGGTACATGATGTAGGCGAGGAACAGGATCGCCGCCGCGGCCTGCTCGGTGGCGAGGCTCGGATCGCTGAAGCGCAGATTGAGGCCGGTGCGCACGATGAGGTAGAACGCGACCACCAGCGTAGCGATGCCGGCCGTGCCTTCGATCGCGACCTGCCAGGGAAGCAGATCGAGGAACGCGCATACGAGGAGCGCGAGGCACAGCAGCAACGCCGTGCCCCCCGTCATCAGCAGCCCGCCGATCCGCACGGCTTCCCTGCCGCGCGCGGCTTCCAAGCTTGCGCCGGCATCGCCGATCGGATCGGACAGGACCTTGCTCATCGGGCTGCGGCCGCCCCTTCTTGTTCTTGTGCTTCAGTATTCTACCGGCACCGGGTCGAGCGAGCGCCACAGGTACCAGGTCGCGACCGAGCGCCACGGACGCCAGCGCTCGCCGATCCTGCGCAGGGTCGAGAGCGCCACCTTGCGGTTGGCGAAATACGCCACGCGGATGCCCTTCTGCAGCCCCAGGTCGTCGAGCGGAAACACGTCCGGGCGCAGCAGGCTGAAGATGAGGAACATCTCCGCGGTCCAGCGCCCGATGCCGCGCACCTCGGCCAGCTCGGCGATGATTTCCTCGTCGCCCATCGCCGGCCAGCGATGCACGTGGATCGAGCCGTTCGCGAAGTGCTGCGCGAGGTCGCAGATGTACTCGGTCTTGCGGTCGGACAGGCCGCAAGCCCTTAGCAATGGCCTCTCTTTCAAGAGCACATTCTCAGGGGTTACGGCGCCGGCGCAGGCAACCAGGCGGTCCCACACGCTCTGCGCCGCCTTGACCGAGATCTGCTGCCCGACGATGGCGCGGGCGAGCGTCATGAAAGGCTCGCCCCGGCGCACGAGGAAGATCCTCGGGTGCGCGCGCATGATCGCGCCCATGACCGGGTCGCGCCGCGCCAGGGCGCGCTTGGCGCGGTCCCAGTAGTTAGGCTTCACATCCGAGCGGTTAGGTTTCATTCAACGGGAGGTTGAGGAGTAGATTCTGCGGCTTCATGCGCACCACCCCGTCCTCGGCGGACAGCGCGAGATAGACCTCGCGGCCCGCGAGGTCGCCGCGCATCACGGCCGGATCCTCGAACCGGAGCGCGAACAGCGCGAGGACGTTGCGCATGCGGCCGGCGTCGACCTCGGTGCCGGCCCACAGCTCGTTCAGGATCGCCGTCGATTCGGCGTCGAGCCCGACGTGCCAGGCCCAGCGCGCCTCCTCAATCTGGCGAATCGGCTTCACGCTTGTTTTCAAGTCGAGGAAATGCGCAATCCACTGCTCGATGACGCGGGCGAAGGCATCGAGCGCCGGACGCCCGTAGGTGAAGCTCACCACCGTGTCGTGCTTCGATTCGCGCTCCCAGTAGAGTCCGGCGTTCGCGCGATCCAGCACATCGAGCTCCGCCGCGCCGAGCTCGCCCTGCGCCTCGACGATGAGGCGCCCGACACTGCCGTAGCGATGGCCCGAAGCGTGCATCTCGACCGTCTCGAGATCCGCGAGCAGCACGTGGCCGTCCTTGAGCGTCGCCTTTTGTTCTCGCCAGAAGAGCTCGCCCGCGCGCAGCCGAAGGGCGTCCTCGGTGCCCTCGAGGACGTTCCTCAGGATGACGTGCGCCAGCTGGTCGATGAACATCGGCGGCACGTCGACCGTGCCCTTGAAGAGCGCCATGTAGGCGCCTTCGACCGTGCCCGCATCGAGCAGCCGGTCGCGGAAACGCAGCAGCAGGCGGTAGTTGTCCTGGACGTCGCGGTCCTCGAGCGATTTCAGCTCCTTTTCCGTGACGCGCAGACCGGGCTCGGCCATGAGCGCGGCGTGTAGCTCGCGCTCTACCGGCCCGGACTCCTCCACCGGATGGATCTCCGGCCGCAGATAGTAGGCGCGCAGGAAGTCGTCGGTGACCCGCAGGCGTCCGGCGGGGTCGCGCTCCAGGAGGTGAAAACCGCTATTGCGCCAAAAATCAGGCAGCAGAAAGAACCAGTCGCGAGTGCGACGCGACGTGCTGCTTCAGGAACTCCATCTGATCCGCGAGGATGCGGCGGTTGGTGAGGATGAGGTACTCGGCCTTGTTCGGCACGTACGGCGCGTAGAGGAGCTCGAGGCCGCATTCCTGCGGCAGGCGGTTCCTCTTGTGGCCGTTGCAGTGCCGGCAGGCGCAGACCACGTTCATCCACGTGTCACGCCCGCCGCGCGAGAGCGGCGTGATGTGGTCGCGGGTCAAGCGGAAGTAGCTGAACTCGCCGCCGCAGTAGGCGCACATGTGACGGTCGCGCCGGAAGAGCTCCCGGTTATTCAGCGGCGGCACCTGGTTGAAGCCCTTGGCGGCGAGCGCCTTCCCTTTGATGGCGACGATCGAGTGCGCGGTGATGCTGGAGCGCTCCCCGGTGATGCGCGAAATGCCGCCGTAGTAGGTGAAGGTCTCGTCGCCCAGCGTCCAGGCGACCAGGTTCTTCGCATAGTAGAAGCACGCCTGCTGCCAGCTGATCCAGCGGTGCGGGACACCGTGGGCGTCGAGCGAAAGAATGAGCGGCTTGTCCATTGGCAGAGTTCGTGCTTCCTCGCCAGATTCTGCCATGCATAGCTTAAAAAACAAAGGGCTGCGCGGATGAGCGCGCAGCCCTTCTAGGTGCCACGTTCGGATTTGAGAACTATTTGTCTACGGCCTGCTTGAAACCCTGTCCGGCGGCGAAGGCCGGCACCGTCTTCGCGGTGATCCGGATCTCCTTGCCGGTCGCGGGACTGCGGCCCGCGCGCGCCTTGCGCTTGCGAGGCAGGAAGGTGCCGAAGCCGACTACGGTGACGCGCTTGCCCTTTGCGACGTTTTCCACGATCGCTTCGAACACCGCGTTGACCGCCTCCCCCGCCGCCGCCTTGCTGACATTGCTGGCTTTTGCCGCAACCTGGACCAGGTCCTGCTTGGTTACCACATGTGGCATGCGCTCTCCCTGATTACCTGTTGCACGATCCACTGCGCCCGCTTTGCGGCAAGCGAGCGAGCAAGCA
>DASYPG010000443.1:0-5155 GCA_036006885.1 Burkholderiales bacterium
TCGATGCCCTTCAGGTTATGCAGCTTCGCCTTCTGCACTTCGATGCACGGATGTCCGCGCGGCACCGCACGCCGGGGCTGCACCGGATGCAGCAGCGGCGACCTGAGGAAGCGGCCGGTCAGCGAGTCCGGGTGCCGCATCAGGTCCGCCGCCGCGCCCTCGGCGATGACCTGGCCGCCGAGCTTGCCCGCGCCCGGCCCGAGGTCGATCACGTGGTGTGCGCGCCGGATGGTGTCCTCGTCGTGCTCGACCACCACCAGCGAATTGCCCTTGGCCTCGAGCTTCTCGAGCACGTCGAGCAGGATGCGGTTGTCGCGGTGGTGCAGCCCGATGGTCGGCTCGTCCAGGATGTAGCACACGCCGCGCAGGTTGGAGCCGAGCTGCGCCGCGAGCCGGATGCGCTGCGCCTCGCCGCCCGAGAGCGTGGGCGCCGCACGGTCGAGCGTCAGGTAACCCAGGCCGACCTCCTCGAGGAAGCCGAGCCGCGCGTTCAGCTCGGCGAGGATGTCCCTTGCGATCTCGGCTTCTCGACCCACCAAAGACGCTCCGGCAAAAAACTTCCTCAGAAGCTCGATCGGCCGGCCCGAGTACTGCGCGATGTTCTCGCCGCGCCAGCGCACTGCGAGCGCTTCGCGGTTGAGGCGCTGGCCAGCGCACTCGGCGCACGCCTCCTCGAGCTCGAGCCATTCGATCCACGAGTCGAGCACGTGGTCCTCGGTGCCGGTGCGCGCGCGCTCGTCGGTCCACTCCACGTCCTCGATCGCGAGCCCGGTGCCGTAGCAGGCGGCGCACCAGCCGTGCTTGGAGTTGTAGGAGAACAGCCGCGGATCGAGCTCCGGGAAGCTGCGGCCGCAGGAGCGACAGGCGCGCTTGGTGGAAAACACCTGCAGCTCCTTGTCCTTCAGAACATGGAGTACGCCTTTGCCGATTTCGAGGGTCTTGGCAAGGAGTTGCCTCAGCTCTGCTTCAGCCTTCGGCGAGATGCGGATGTCACCCACCGGCAGCTCGATGGTGTGCTCCTTGAAACGGTCCAGGCGCGGGAATGGCCGCGTCGTGGTGAGCTTGCCGTCGACGCGCAGGTGCCAGTAGCCCTTGCCGAGCGCCCACTTGGCGAGATCGGTGTAGACGCCCTTGCGATTGGTGACCAGCGGCGCGAGCAGCGCGACCTTCTGTCCGCGGTACTCCTTGAGGATGCGCGCTGCGATCGCCTCCTCGCTCTGCGGCTCGATGGGGATGTCGCAGTCCGGGCAGTACTGCTTGCCCAGCTTGACGAAGAGCAGCCTCAGGAAGTGGTGCACCTCGGTGAGGGTGCCGACCGTCGACTTGCGCCCGCCGCGGCTCGTGCGCTGCTCGATTGCCACCGTCGGCGGGATGCCGAAGATGGCGTCGACGTCGGGCCGCGAGGCCGCCTGCACGAATTGGCGCGCGTAGGCGTTGAGCGATTCGAGATAGCGGCGCTGGCCCTCGGCGAACAGGATGTCGAACGCGAGCGTGGATTTTCCCGAGCCCGACACGCCGGTGAGCACCGTGAAGCGCCCGCGCGGGATCTCGACGTCGATGTTCTTCAGGTTGTGCTCACGCGCCTTGTGGATCCGGATCGCGTTCCCGAGGTAGGCTGCGCGCGGCTCGCGCGCGACGATCGGCTGCTTGAACGCCTGCGCGTATTCGCGCAGCGCCCTGCCCGTATGCGACGCCTCGTGTTTGAGAATATCTTCAGGAACACCGGAAAAAACAATCTCGCCACCGGCGTCGCCGCCTTCGGGTCCCAGGTCGATGATCCAGTCGGAAGCGCGGATGACGTCGAGATTGTGCTCGATCACCACGAGGGAATGCCCGGCGGCGAGGAGCTGGCGGAAGGCGCGCACCAGCTTCGCGACGTCGTCGAAGTGCAGGCCGGTCGTCGGCTCGTCGAAGAGGAACAGCTTCTCGCCCTCGTCGCCGCTCCCGACGAGGTGCCCGGCGAGCTTGAGCCGCTGCGCCTCGCCGCCCGAGAGGGTCGGCACCGGCTGGCCGAGGCGCAGGTACTCGAGGCCCACGTCGACCAGCGGCGCGAGCCGCTCCTGGATCTGGTCGTTCCTGCGGAAGAAGCGGCTCGCCTCGCGCACCGTCATCTCCAGCACGTCGGCGATCGACCTGCCCTCGATCTTCGCCTCCAGCACCTCGCCGCGGTAGCGCCGCCCGTCGCAGTCGGGGCAGCGCAGGTACACGTCGGACAGGAACTGCATCTCGACGTGCTCGAAGCCGCATCCCGAGCAGGTCGGGCAGCGGCCGTTGCCGGAGTTGAAGCTGAAGGTACCGGGCGTATAGGCGCGCTCGCGCGCCACCGGGGTTTTCGCGAACACCTTGCGGATCTCGTCGAACGCGCCGACGTAGCTCGCAGGGTTGGAGCGTGTCGTCTTGCCGATCGGCGACTGGTCGACCAGCACCACGTCGTCGACCCTGTCGGCGCCGCGCAGCGCGCGGTGCTCGCCGGGCGGCTCGGTCGGCTTGCCCTTGAGCTTGCGCAGTGCCGGGTAGAGCACGTTCTGGATCAGGGTCGACTTGCCGGACCCCGACACGCCGGTCACGCAGACCAGGCGCTCGAGCGGGATGCGCACGTCGATGCCCTTGAGGTTGTGCTCAGCCGCGCCGAGCAACTCCAGGAAATTCCTGGGCGCAGGCCCGGGGCGGGGATCGGCGGCGATCTTGCGGCCGGACAGGTATTCGCCGGTCAGCGAGCTCTCGGACCTGAGCTTCTCCGGCGCGCCGAAGAACACGATCTCGCCGCCGCGCTCGCCCGGTCCCGGCCCCATGTCGAGGATGCGGTCGGCGGCGAACATGATCTGCGGGTCATGCTCGACCACCACCAGGGTGTTGCCCGCGTCGCGCAGCCGCCGCATCACGTTGATGACGCGTCCCATGTCGCGCGGATGCAGGCCGATCGACGGCTCGTCGAGCACGAACAGCGTATTCACGAGCGAGGTGCCGAGCGCGGTGGTGAGGTTGATGCGCTGCACTTCGCCGCCAGAGAGCGTGCGCGACTGCCGGTCGAGCGTGAGATAGCCCAGGCCCACGTCGCAGAGAAAACCCAGGCGGGTGCGGATCTCGCCGAGCAGCAGGTCTGTAGCTTCATCCAAGGGCTTCGGCAGGCTGAGCTGCTGGAAGAAGACCTTCACCTTTTCGATGGGAAGAAGCGTCAGATCATGGATGGATTTGCCTTCGAGCCTCCAGAGCTGCGCGTCGGGCTTCAGGCGCGTGCCGAGGCACTGCGCGCACTCGGTATAGGCGCGATACTTCGAGAGCAGGACCCGGATGTGCATCTTGTATGCTTTGCTCTCGAGCCACTTGAAGAAGCGGCGCACGCCGTACCACACGCCGGGCCAGGACTTGCGCCAGCTCACCCACTCGGGCTCGCCTTCGAGCACCCACAGCCGTTCCTTCTCAGTAAGATCTTTCCAAGAACGGTCGAGGGGAATTCCCCGCTTCTTGGCGTATTTGTCGAGGTCGTCCTGGCATTCCTTGAAGCTCGCGGTCTGCCACGGACGCACCGCGCCTTCGCGCAGCGTCTTCGCCTCGTCCGGCACCACCAGGCCGAAATCCACGCCGATGACGCGGCCGAATCCGCGGCACGCCTCGCAGGCGCCGAGCGGCGAGTTGAACGAGAACATCGCCGCGGTCGGCTCGGAATAGTGGATGTCGCAGTCGGCGCAGTGCAGGCCGGCGGAGTAACGATGGCAGACGAGGCTCGGATCGGAATGCGCGCTCTCTGACCCCGAATAGATGTTCACCTTTCCTTGCCCGAAGCGCAGCGCCGACTCGAGCGCCTCGACCACGCGCGCGCGCTCGGCCGGCAGCTTGATTCGGTCCTGGATCACCTCGAGCAGCCCCTTCGAGCGCGAATGCAGGCGCGTGTAGCCCTGGCGCTGGAGGAGCTCCTCGATCTCCTTCTCGGTGAAGTTCTTCGGAACCGGCACCGGGAACGTGACCACGATTCTCGCCTCGCCTTTCCGAGCGAGATCTTCATAGATGGAAGCGGGGGTATCCCGCCGGACCGCCTTGGCGCAGCCGCGGCAATGCAGCGTCGCCGCGCGCGCGAAGAGGAGCTTCAGGTGGTCGTTCAGCTCGGTCATCGTGCCGACGGTGGAGCGCGAGGTGCGCACCGGGTTGGTCTGGTCGATGGCGATCGCCGGCGGAATGCCCTCCACCGAGTCCACTTGGGGCTTGTCCATGCGGTCGAGGAATTGGCGCGCGTACGGACTGAACGTCTCGACGTAGCGGCGCTGGCCCTCGGCGTAGAGGGTGTCGAAGACGAGCGAGGACTTGCCGGAACCGGACACGCCCGTGACCACCACCAGTTCCCCGGTGGGGATCGCGAGGCTCAGGTTCTTGAGGTTGTTCTGGCGCGCGCCACGGATGACGATGGCATCGCCGGTAGGAAGCTGTACCTGCACCTTAGGGGTGTTTGGCGCCGATGCGCCAAAAACCCCCAATTCTAACGGTTAGCGCGCCACCGAATCCGAAACGCCGATATTCCGGATCAGCGCGCCGCAGGCGGCGCAGTGCACGCTGCCCGAGGCGTACAGCTTGAACTGGTCGGTGTCGCAGCTCAGGCAGAAAAAGCGCGGCGCGTCAGGTGCTTTTGGCGCCCGCGCGGGGTTGCGCGATTTGCGGTACTCGTCGAGACGGACTATGTTTTCCATTGGGATCGAATTGAGCACACGTGAGCGTATATTCGTGTACGCAAGCAAAATTCGAACGCGGAGGTGATATGCCAAAGGGAGCAAGGCTCAACCTGCCAAGGAGTAATGTCATGGCGCAGCCGCAGCCCGAGCTGTTCGATCTCTATCGCACCGGCTTCAAGAGCGCGCTCGACTGGATGCAAGCGTCGCTGGAGAACGCCGAACGCTTGCAAAACCAGCAACTTACTGCCTTCCGGGGCGCGCTCGATGCGCAGCTCCAGGCCGCCTCGGTGCTCGGCGAGGCGATGTCCGCGTTCTACGAAAAGAGCGCGGGCGCGCTCAACACGGGGCGTCAAAAGGCGACTGGAGGGCGCTGAGCCTTCATCCGAGCTCGTCGATCGAGCGCGGCCAGCTCTTCTTCAGGAGGCGCGACAGCGCGCGGTCGGCGAGGATCCGCCCGCCGGTCTGGCAGCGCGCGCAATAATTGGTTTCGTTTT
>DASYPG010000444.1:0-4930 GCA_036006885.1 Burkholderiales bacterium
AGCTCCACGGGCGCGTCACGCGCAGCGGCCTGAATCCCCTGGGTCCCCTGCGCGCTTGAGCTTCATCCACACCCAGTCGATGCGCCTCGCCTCGGGCCACGAGGCCCTGGTTACGCGCGTACTGAGGGACGACGGGAGCACTGGCTTCGGCTTCAGCCTGCAGCTCGAGGCGACGCAGGCGCGCCACATGGCGCTGTACGACGCCGGCCTGCGGTCCGAGCGGCCGCGCATCACGCCGGTGATCGCGCATCCCTGGGAAACCGCGTGGGAAGCGCGCGAACCAGTGCCGTGGCAGATCGAACCGGCCTTCTCCCGCCTGGAGTGGTTGCCCTAAGATTGGCTTTCCGAACAGGAGGCATTCGATGGGCAACATGACGAGCTACAAGCGGCCCGACGGCAAGAGCGTCAACGGCTATCTCGCGGAACCGGCGCAGGCGGCAAAAGCCCCTGGCATGGTGGTGATCCAGGAATGGTGGGGCATGAACGACCAGATCAAGGGCGTCGCCGACAAGCTCGCGAAGGCGGGCTACCGCGCGCTGGTTCCCGACCTCTACCGCGGCAAAGTCGCGCTCGAGGCGAACGAGGCGAAGCACCTGATGGAAGGGCTCAACTTCGGTGACGCCGCGGGCCAGGACATCCGCGGCGCCGTGCAGTACCTGAAGAAGGACAGCCCGAAGGTCGGCGTCACCGGCTTCTGCATGGGCGGCGCGCTCACCGTGCTCTCGGCGGTGAATGTTCCCGAGGCCGACGCCGAAGTCATCTGGTACGGCTACCCGCCGCTCCAGTACGTCGACGCCTCGAAGATCAAGACGCCGCTCCTCGGCCACTGGGCGCTGCACGATCAGGCGTTCGCCATCTCAGGCGTGGATGAGCTCGAGAAGAAGCTCAAGACGGCGAACGTGAAGTATGAGTTCCATCGCTACGACGCGAAGCACGCCTTCGCCAACGAGACCGCAGACACGAAGAAGCTCGACATGCTCAAGTACAACCCGAAGGCGGCCGAGCAGGCGTGGCAGCGCACCATGGAGTTTCTCGACCGCAACCTGAAGAAATAGCCGCCACGTGAAGATCACCCGTCTCCAGGTCTATATCCTGCGTGCGCCGCACACCGAGCGGCCGCACTGGGTCAGCCATTTCATCGTCCCGCGCGCCAACGAAATTCTCGTGCGCATGCACACCGACGAAGGCATCGAGGGGATCGGCATCGCGACGAGCTATACGCCGATCGAAGCCGCGATCGCCGCCTTCAAAGGCGGCATCGCCGAGCTCGTCATCGGCATGGATCCCCTCGCGCCGGAGCGGATCTACCAGAAGCTTTTCGCGCTGACCTGGCAGCGGCGGGCGAGCGAGAAGGGCTGGTCGCGCGAAGCGATCATCCGCATTTCGGCCGCGGTCGACATCGCGTGCTGGGACCTCGTCGGAAAGATCGCGCAGCTGCCGCTTTATCGCCTGTTCGGCGGCTATCGCGGCGAAGTGCCCTGCTACGTGACCTGCGCCTATTACCGCGACGGCAAGACGCTGTCCGAGCTGCGCGACGAGATGCAGATGCTGAAGGCGCAGGGCCACACCGGGTTCAAGGCCAAGGCAGGCGGCGCGCCCCTCGGCGAGGACCTGGAGCGGCTCGCGCTGGTGCGCGAAGTGATCGGCCCGGACAAGGACCTGATGGTCGACGTGAACCGCGGCTGGGACCTCGCCACCGCCATCGAAGGCGCGCGCCTGCTCGAGCCGTTGCGTCCGCGCTGGCTCGAGGAGCCGGTGCGCTGGGCCGACGACCGCAGGGAGCTGAAGCTCCTGGCGCAGAAAACCCGCATCCCGCTCTCGGCCGGCGAGAGCGAGCTGACGAGCTACGCCTGCCGCGCGCTGCTCGAGGAGAACGCGATCGAGATCCTGCAGTTCGACTGCACCATGATGGGGGGATTCACCGAGGGCCGTAAGCTCGCCGCGCTGTGCGAGCTCAACCACGTGCACGTCGCCCCGCACCACGACTGTTTCATCCACGCGCACATCGTCGCCGCGAGCCCGGCGGGGCTGATCGTCGAGTCCTTCACCGACCCCGAGCGCGACCCGCTGCAGGCGGAGCTGTTCGAGGATCCGCCGAGGATCGGCAACGGAATGCTCACGCTGAAGGAGCAGCCCGGGCTCGGCCTCACCCTCTCCGAGGCTGCGTTGAGAAAGTTCGGCGAAAAGATCCTCTGATCGGGTAAGCTGCCACCCGAGGCATGTTCGACAAGCTTCTCAACAAGGGGGCGGCGCCAGCCGCCGCGGCCGGGCCGCAGCGCGCGGGCGCGCCGGCCGCGTCCGGTACCCCTGAATCCGAGCCGCAGGCCTGGCGCGAAAAGATCGCGGCAGCGGGAGCCGACGACCAAGCGCTGCTTCAGCTGGCCCGCGAGGCGCCGGAGGTCGAGCTCAAGCTCGCCGCGCTCGCGGCGCTGACGCACGAAGACGCGCTCAGGCAGGCGACGCGCGAGTTCCGCGACCAGGACAAGCGCCTTTACCGCGCCGCCAAGGCGCGCTGGGAAACCGCGGTCGCGAGACGACAGGCCTTCGCCGACGCCCCGGGGCTGATCGCCACGGCGCGCGGGCTGCTCGAGCAGGAGACGGTTCCGGCCAATCGCCTGGTGGAGCTCGACCGCGCCTGGACGGCGCTCAACGTCGCGGCGTTCGACGAGGTGCTCGCGGGCGAATTCGCCGCGGCGCGCGCGCAGCTCGGCACGAAGGTGCGCGAGCACGGCGAGGGCGAGCAGGCGCTCGCGCGCTGGCTCGCCGCCACGGATACCGCAAGGGGCGCGCTGACGGAGGGCCTCGGCGACGTGGCGCGAGGCGTCGCGGTGGCGACGCATGCCGCCGCCACCGCCGGCCGGGCGGCGACCCTGCTGCAATTGCTGAACGAGGCGCCCGCAGCCGGGGCGGGCGACGAGCGCGGCGCCGGCAGGATCGACGCCGCGAATCGCGCGCTTGCGCTCGCCGCGAGCGTGGTGCAGCGCGCCGAGTTTCTGCAATCGCTGCCCGTCGCCGGCGCCGCCGACGAGGCCGACGAAAAGGCGAAGATCGAGCAATGGCGCGCCTTTCCGGAGGTGTCGGACGGCACGCTTCAGGCCGTTCTCACGCATCGCTTCACCGAATGGCACAACGCGAGCAGCCACGAACGGCAGCTCGAGCGCGACGCGCGCCGCACGCGCGAAGGCGAAGAGACCGCGCAGCACAGGAAAAAGCATCTCGCCGAGATGCAGCACCAGGTCGAGCTCGCCGAAACGGCGCATGCCGCGGGGCAGGTCGCCGAGCTCACGCGCCTCATGAGCGCCATCGACGGCGCGCTCAAGGCCGGCCCGGCGAACGCCGCGCTCGCCCGCCGCATCGATTCCCTGCGCCAGGAGCAGCAGCGGCTGCGCGACTGGCAGCGCTGGAGCGGCGGACAGCGGCGCGAGGAGCTGGTGGCCGAGGCTAAGGTGCTCGCGAGCACGAGCGGCGACAAGGTCGCGGTGAAGGCCCATGCGGAGGCGATCGAGAAGCTGCGCGAGCGCTGGAAGGAGCTGGACAAGCTCGGCGGCGCGACCAACAAGCCTTTGTGGGTCGCCTTCGACGGCGCGCTGAAAACCGCCTACGCGCCGGTGTCGGCTCATCTGGAAAAGCTCAAGAGCGCGCGCAACGACAATCTCGCCGCGCGCAACCGGATCGTCGAGGGCCTCGCCGAGTCTCAGGCGAAGCTCGCCCCCGCCGAAGGCGCGCGCCCGGACTTCCGTGCGATCGCGCGCAGCGTCGAAGAAGCGAGGATCGCGTGGCGCAAGTTGGGACCGGTGGAGCACACGGTGCCGCGCGAGGCGCAAAAGGGCGAGAAGGCGGTGACCGCGCGCTTCGACGCGGCGCTCAAGGCCCTCGAAGCCCCGCTCACCCAGGCCTATCGCGACGCCACCGCCGAGCGCGAGCGCCTCATCGCTGCCGCGAAAAGCCTTACCGAGGCGCAGCCGCTCGCGCGCGACTCGATCGACAAGGTGCGTGCGCTGCAGGTTCAATGGCAGGCCCACGCGAAAGCCCTGCCTCTGCCGCGGCGCGAAGAGAGCTCGCTGTGGAGCGCGTTCAAGGCGGCCACCGACGCCGTCTTCACCGCACGCGACGCCGCGCGCGCCGCGCGCGACGCCGAAGCCAACGCGCCCATTACGGCGCGCGAAGCGATCATCGACGCCCTCTCCGCCGCCGTACCCGCCGCGAACTCCCCCGAGAGTTCCCCTGCCAGCGCCTCCGACATGAAGCGCGCCATCGCCACCGCCGACACCGCCTGGCGCGCAAGCGCCCGCATCCACGGGCCCCAGGCCTCGCGCATCGAAGCGCGCTACCGCGACGCGCGCGACACCGCTTCCAGGCGCCTTCGCGCCATCACCGACCGCGCCGCCCTCGCCCGCTACGACGCCCTCCTCGCCGCGATGCGCCTATGCGACGAGCGCGAAGCCTCCCCCGATACGCCCGACCTCGAATCCCGCTGGGGTGCCCTCACCGACCTTCCGCCCGCCTGGAAAACCGCCACGGACGCGCGCTTCAACGGCACCACCCCGGCCAAGCGCCCGCCTCTCGCCGACACGCTCCTGAACCTCGAAGCCGGCTTGAGCATCGACAGTCCCGCGGAGTTCACCGCCGCCCGCCGCGCGCTCAAGATGCTGGCACTGAAGAACGCCATGGAAAACCGCCGCCCCGATGCCGGCGCCTCCCCCGCCGACATCGAACGCTGGCTGCTCGACGCCGCCTCCACCCCTCGCCCCGACGACACGTCGCGCGCGCGGCTCGAGAAAATCATCGCCGCCATCCAGTCCCGCCCGCCGCGCGCGAGCTAGGCCTCTTTGTTCTTCTACCGTGAAACCCTCCTCGATGCGGCCCACGTCGTCTGTTTTCAACCCACTTCTCCACGTAATAATCGCAACGTAGGCTGCGCGGTCATGGG
>DASYPG010000445.1:0-2785 GCA_036006885.1 Burkholderiales bacterium
ACGATTCTTCGGTTCATTTTGTTGTCCCTTGGCGCGCCATTTTAAAGGTTCAGCGGGCGGCGCCCTGTTAAAATTCCACACTTTCCCAACGCTTTACCATGCTCTTCGCCGATAAATCCTTCATCGCCGACATGACGGCGAAGATGCTGCTCGAGGTGAAAGCGGTGCATTTCTCCGAGGGCAAGCCCTTCGTCTTCACCTCGGGCTGGGCGAGCCCGGTGTACATCGATTGCCGCAAGCTCATCTCGTACCCGAGGGTGCGCTCGGCGCTCATCGATTTCGCCACGGCGACGATCGTGCGCGAAGCGGGCTTCGAGCAATTCGACACGGTCGCCGGCGGCGAAACCGCCGGGATTCCCTATGCGGCGTGGATCGCCGATCGCCTCGCGCTGCCGATGCAGTACGTGCGCAAGAAGCCGAAGGGCTTCGGCCGCGGCGCGCAGATCGAAGGCCATCTCGAGGAGGGCGCGCGCACGCTGCTGGTCGAGGACCTCACCACCGACGGGCGCAGCAAGGTCAATTTCTGCAAGGCGCTGCGCGACGCCGGGGCGATCGTGGACTACGTGCTCGTGATGTTCTACTACGACATCTTCCCGGAGTCGAAGCAGATCATCGCCGACATCAAGGTGAAGCTGTTGCACCTCGCCACCTGGTGGGACGTGCTGAGGGTGGTGAAGCAGGGCGGCCATTTCGACAGCCGCGTGATCGAGGAGGTCGAGCGCTTCCTGAACGCCCCCGCCAAGTGGTCGGCCGAGCACGGCGGCGTGTCCGCTTTCCCCGAATCCTGAAGCAACACCGCGCCTGCATGCGCGTCATCACGCTGAACGTCAACGGCCTGCGCTCGGCCGCCAGCAAGGGATTGTTCCGCTGGCTCGCCGCGCAGAGGGCCGACGTGGTCTGCCTGCAGGAAATCAAGTGCCAGGAGCTGGACCTCGACGCGAAGCTGCACGGCCTGAAAAGCTTCTCCTCCTGCTACGCCTTTGCCGAGAAAAAAGGCTACAGCGGCGTGGCGCTGATGAGCCGCAGGCAACCCGACGAGGTGAGGCGCGGCTTCGCAAGCAAGGAATTCGACGCCGAAGGCCGCTACGTCGAGGCGCGCTTCGGAAAACTCTGGGTGATCTCGGTGTACATGCCGTCGGGCTCGGCCGGCCCCCACCGGCAGGCTTCAAAGTTTCGTTTCTTGAAGCAATTCTTGGTTCACCTGAGGAAGCTCCAAGAGCGCGGCCAGGAGTTCATCCTGTGCGGCGACTGGAACATCGCGCACCAGGAGATCGACCTTAAGAACTGGAGATCCAACCGGAAGAACTCGGGCTTCCTCCCCGAGGAGCGCACCTGGCTGACGCAGGTCTTCGACGAGCTTGGCTACGTCGACGTGTTCCGCCGGCTGAACGTCAGGCCCGAGCAGTACACCTGGTGGTCGAACCGCGGCCAGGCGTGGAAGAAGAACGTGGGCTGGCGCATCGACTACCAGATCGCCACGCCCGGCGTCGCCGCGAAGGCGGTCAAGGAGTCGATCTACAAGACGAAGCGCTTTTCCGACCATGCGCCGCTGACGATCGACTATGACCACACCCTGGCTTAGGGGTCTGCGGCCATACCTCGAGCCGGCGCCGCTCGCGGCGCTGTTCCTCGGCGTCTCCTCGGGTTTCGCCTTTGCGATGATCGGCGCGACGCTGACCACGCGCCTCGCCCAGTACGGGTTCAGCCGCAGCGCGGTCACGGCGTTTACGCTGACATTTCTCGCCTACAACCTCAAGTTCCTGTGGGCGCCGATCATCGACCAGGTGCGCCTGCCGCTCATCGGACGCTTCGGCCAGCGGCGCAGCTGGCTGTGGCTGACCGGCGCCCTGGTGATGGTGGCGGTGGCCTGCCTCGGCATCGCCGACCCGCGAGATTCTCTCGCCGCGTTCGCATTCATGGCGGTCGCCATGGCGTTCGCCGGCGCGACGTTCGACATCATCATCGACGCTTATCGCATCGAGCTGCTCGAGCCGCGCCAGCTCGGCGCCGGATCCGGAATGTCCCAGTACGGCTGGCGCATCGGCGCGACCGCGGCTGGCGCGCTCGCGCTGGTGCTCGCCCAGCGCCTCGGCTGGACCGCCGCCTATGTCGCCTGCGCCGTTTTCGCGCTCCCGGCGATGCTGGTCGGCGTGTTCATGGGCGAGCCGGCCCGGCACCGCGAGCCCGCCAAGTCCCATGGCGTCGCGCAGGCGCTCGTCGCGTACTTCAGTCCGATCCTGGAGTTCCTGGCGCGCCAGGGCGCCCTGGTCGTCCTGCTGTTTGTGCTCATTCACAAGATCGGCGACACGCTGGCCAACCTCACACTGAGGCTGCTCTTCCAGGAGCTCGGCTTCACGAACGATGAGGTCGCCTTCTATGACGTCGGCGTGGGATTCGTGGCCCTGCTTCTCGGCATCCTGGTCGGCGGCATCCTCTACTCGCGCCTGGGCATGAAGCGCTCGGTCATGTGGAGCCTCATCCTGATGGCGGTATCGAATTTAAGCTTCGCCGTGCTGGCCGCGGCCGGCCATACCAACATCGGCATGGCGGCGGCGGTGGGATTCGAGAACTTCGCGAGCGGCATCGGCGGCGTGACGGTGGTCGCGTACCTGTCGGCGCTGTGCAACCTGCGGTTCACCGCGACGCAGTACGCGCTGCTCTCGGCGTTCGCCAGCATCGTCGGCCGCGTGGTAAGCGGAACCTCGGCGGGCGGCATGATCGATGCCATGGGGTACGTCAACTACTATCTGCTCACCACGCTCATCGCCCTGCCGGGCGTGTTCCT
>DASYPG010000446.1:0-4252 GCA_036006885.1 Burkholderiales bacterium
CCTGGTCGTGACCTTCTATCCGGGGGCGAGCCCGGAAGTGATCACCTCGTCGGTGACCGCGCCGCTCGAGCGCCAGTTCGGCCAGATGCCCGGGCTGCGGCAGATGTCGTCGACCAGCTCGGGCGGCGCGTCGGTGATCACGCTGCAGTTCAACCTCGAAATCGGACTCGACGTCGCCGAGCAGGAGGTGCAGGCGGCGATCAACGCGGGCTCGAACCTGCTCCCGACCGACCTGCCGGCGCCGCCGGTCTACAGCAAGGTCAACCCGGCCGACGCGCCGATCCTCACGGTCGGGGTCACGTCGAAGACGCTGCCGCTGCCGCAGGTGCAGACCCTCGCCGACACGCGCCTCGCGCAGAGGCTCTCGCAGATCACCGGCGTCGGCCTGGTCACGCTCTCGGGCGGCCAGCGCCCGGCGGTGCGCGTCCGCGCGAACCCGAAGGCGCTCGCCGCGGCGAACCTCAACCTCGAGGACGTGCGCACCGCGATCGCCGGGGCGAACGTCAACCAGGCGAAAGGCAGCTTCGACGGGCCCGAGCGCGCCTATACCATCGACGCGAACGACCAGCTGCGCTCGAGCGCCGAGTACGGCCGGATCGTGGTGGCGTACCGTAACGGCGCCCCGGTGCTGCTCACCGACGTGGCCGACGTCGTCGAGGACGCCGAGAACGTGAAGCTCGCGGCGTGGATGAACGAGGCGCCGGCGATCATCCTCAACATCCAGCGCCAGCCCGGCGCCAACGTGATCGAGGTAGTCGACCGCATCAAGGCGCTGGTGCCGCAACTGCGCGCGACCCTGCCTCCGGGCGTCGACCTCGCGGTGCTCACCGACCGCACCGTCACCATCCGCGCGTCGGTGCACGACGTGGAGCTGGAGCTGCTGTTCGCGGTCGGCCTGGTGGTGCTGGTGATCTTCCTCTTCCTGCGCAGCGCGGCCGGCACGCTGATCCCGAGCGTGGCGGTGCCGCTCTCGCTCATCGGCACCTTCGGCGTCATGTACCTCGCCGGGTTCTCGATCAACAACCTCACGCTCATGGCGCTCACCATCGCCACCGGCTTCGTGGTCGACGACGCCATCGTGATGATCGAGAACATCGCGCGCCACATCGAGCGCGGCGATCCGCCGATGCAGGCCGCGCTCAAGGGCGCGGGCGAGATCGGCTTCACCATCATCTCGCTCACCATCTCGCTCATCGCGGTGCTGATCCCGCTGCTCTTCATGGGCGAGGTGGTCGGGCGCCTGTTCCGCGAGTTCTCGATCACGCTGGCGGTCGCGATCCTGATCTCGGCGTTCGTCTCGCTCACCTTGACCCCGATGATGAGCGCCCGCCTGCTCAAGCCCAGAAAGGAGCACAGGTCGGATTGGTTCGACGGCGTGATTGTGCGCTACGGCCGGGCGCTCGAATGGGTGCTCGACCGGCAGGCCGCCACGCTGTGGGTGGCGCTCGCCACGCTCGCGCTCACGGTGCTGCTCTACATCGTGGTGCCGAAGGGCTTCTTCCCGCTCCAGGACACCGGCGTGCTGCAGGCGATCTCGGAGGCGCCGCAGACGGTCTCGTTCGCCTCGATGGCGCGGCGCCAGCAGGCGCTCGCGCGCGCGCTCCTTGCCGATCCCGAGGTGGAGAGCCTGTCCTCCTTCATCGGCGTCGACGGCGCCAACCCGACGCTCAACACCGGGCGCATGCTGATCAACCTGAAGCCCCATTCGCAGCGCGGCAAGCTCGCCGACGCGATGGCGCGGCTGCAGGCGCGCGCCGCCGAGGTGGAAGGCATCAAGCTGTACCTGCAGCCGGTGCAGGACCTCACTATCGAAGACCGGGTGAGCCGCACCCAGTACCAGTTCACGCTCGAGGCGCCGAGCGGCGCCGAGCTCGCGCAATGGACCCACCGGCTGGTGGAGCGGCTCTCCGAGCTGCCGCAGCTCGCCGACGTGGCGAGCGACCTGCAGGACGAGGGGCTGCAGGCGTTCGTCGAGATCGACCGCGACTCGGCGGCGCGACTGGGCGTGACCCCGGCGGCGATCGACAACGCGCTCTACAACGCCTACGGCCAGCGCCTGGTGTCGACCATCTTCACGCAGTCGAACCAGTACCGCGTGGTGCTCGAAGTGAAGCCCGAGTTCGGCCATGGCCCGGCCGCGCTGCAGGACCTCTACGTTCCGTCCAGCAACGCGACCCTGACCTCCGGCAACACCCAGGTTCCGCTCTCCTCGGTCGCCAAGGTGATCGAGCAGCCCGCCTCGCTCGCGATCAACCACATCGGCCAGTTCCCGGCCGCCACCATCTCCTTCAACCTCGCGCCCGGCGCCTCGCTGGGCCAGGCCGTGCGCGCCATCGAGGACGCGCAGCGCGAGCTCGGCGTGCCGCCCGCCGTGCGCACCGGGTTCCAGGGCGCGGCGCTCGCGTTCAGCGCCTCGCTCTCGAACACCCTGTGGCTGATCCTCGCCGCGATCGTGACCATGTACATCGTCCTGGGCGTGCTCTACGAGAGCTACATCCACCCGGTGACCATCCTCTCGACGCTGCCCTCGGCGGGCGTGGGCGCGCTTCTCGCCCTGCTCATCGCGCGCCACGACCTCGGCGTGGTCGGCATCATCGGCATCGTGCTGCTGATCGGCATCGTGAAGAAGAACGCGATCATGATGATCGACTTCGCGCTCGACGCCGAGAGGAACGAGGGCAAGAGCCCGCGCGATGCGATCACGCAGGCCTGCCTGCTGCGCTTCCGGCCGATCCTGATGACCACGCTGTCCGCGCTGCTCGCCGCGCTGCCGCTCATGCTCGGCGGCGGCGTGGGCTCCGAGCTGCGCAACCCGCTCGGCCTCACCATGGTCGGCGGATTGATCGTGAGCCAGATGCTCACGCTCTTCACCACGCCGGTGATCTACCTGTGGTTCGACCGCCTTGTGAGGAGGCGCGCGTGAGCGTGGGACGATGAGCCTCTCCAAGCCCTTCGTTGAGCGCCCGGTCGCCACCACGCTGCTGACGATCGGGCTCGCGCTCTCGGGCCTGGTCGCGTTCAGCCTGCTGCCGGTGTCGCCGCTGCCGCAGGTCGACTTTCCGACCATCTCGGTCAGCGCCAACCTGCCCGGCGCCAGCCCGGAGGTCATGGCGGCCACCGTTGCCACGCCGCTCGAGCGCGCGCTCGGGCGCATTGCCGGGGTGACCGAGATCACCTCGTCGTCCTCGCTTGGGTCCACCCGCGTGACGCTGCAGTTCGAGCTCTCGCGGAACATCGACGGCGCGGCGCGCGACGTGCAGGCGGCGATCAACGCCGCGCGCGGCACGCTGCCGACGAGCCTCCCCGACAACCCGACCTACCGCAAGGTGAACCCGGCCGACGCGCCGATCATGATCATCGGTCTGACCTCGGACACCTACACCCAAGGGCAGATGTACGACGCCGCCTCGACCATCATCGCGCAGAAGCTCTCGCAGGTGAGCGGCATCGGCCAGGTGACGGTCGGCGGCGGCGCGCTCCCCGCGGTGCGCGTCGAGCTCGATCCGGAAGCGGTGAGCAAGTACGGCATCGCGTTCTCCGACGTGCGCGCGGCGATCAACGCCACCAACGTGAACCGCCCCAAGGGCGCGCTCGACTCGGGCGAGCACCACTGGCAGATCTATGCGAACGACCAGGCGAAGCGCGCCGCCGACTACGCCCCGATCATCGTCAGCTACCGCAACGGCGCCGCGGTGCGGCTCTCGGACATCGCCGAGGTGGTCGACTCGGTGCAGGACCTGCGCACCGCGGGCTCGGCCAACGGCCGGCCGGCGGTGTTCGTGATCCTCAATCGCCAGCCCGGCGCCAACATCATCGAAACCACCGACCGCGTGCGCGAGCTCATGCCGCTGCTGCGCGCCTCGATCCCCGGGGCGATCAACCTCGAGGTGATGATGGAGCGCACCACCACCATCCGGGCGTCGCTGCGCGAGGTCGAGCTTGCGCTCGCGATCGCCATCGGCCTGGTCATCGTGGTGGTCCTCGTCTTCCTGCGCAACCTGCGCGCGACGCTCATACCCGCGGTGGCGGTGCCGGTGTCGCTGATCGGCAGCTTCGGCGTGATGTACCTCGCCGGCTTCAGCATCAACAACCTGTCTCTGATGGCGCTCACCATCGCCACCGGCTTCGTGGTGGACGACGCGGTGGTGGTGCTGGAGAACGTGTCGCGCCACATCGAGGCCGGGATGGAGCCGACGCAGGCGGCGCTGCGCGGCACGCGCGAGGTCGGCTTCACCGTGCTGTCGATGAGCCT
>DASYPG010000447.1:0-2069 GCA_036006885.1 Burkholderiales bacterium
CTTAATCCCTGGCCGCGGCGCGGCGGCAAGGGCGTGTACCTGAACCACGACGCGTCTCGCACCTCGAACGACTGCTACGTATGCGAGATCCCGCCCGGGAAAAGCCTCGCCCCGCAGCGCCAGCTCTACGAAGAGATGATCTACGTCCTGGACGGACGCGGCTCGACCGTGGTCTGGAACGACGCCGGCAAGCGCGTGAGCTTCGAGTGGAAGGCGGGGGCGATCTTCGCCATTCCGCTCAACTGCCACCACCAGCACTTCAACGGCTCGGGCAAGGATGCGGCGCGCTTTGTGGCGGTCACCAACGCGCCGGTGATCATCAATTCGTTCAGCGACACGTCCTTCGTCTTCAACACGAAGCACGATTTCAACGAGCGTTTCGACGGCGAGCCGGAGTACTTCGCCAACAAGGGCGAGCAGAAGGGCCTGCTGCTCGACACGAACTTCGTCGCCGATGCGATCAACCTGCAGCTGTTCGCCGCGAAAGAGCGCGGCGCGGGCGGCGGCCACACGCGCTTCTCGATGGCGCGCGGCTCGATGAACAGCCACATCTCCCAGTTTCCGATCGGCACCTACAAGAAGGCCCACGCGCACGGGCCCGGCGCTCACGTCATCGTGCTCTCGGGCGAAGGCTTCTCGCTGATGTGGCCCGAGGGCGAGGAGCCGAAGCGCTATGACTGGCGCGAAGGCTCGATGATCGTGCCGCCGAACCTGTGGTTCCACCAGCACTTCAATACCGGCACCACGCCCGCGCGCTACCTCGCGTTCAAGGCGGAGGGCGTGGCGATCCGCAACGCCCAGGGCGTGCCCAAGGCGTGGATCAGCCGCCGCCTCGGCGGCGACCAGATCGACTACGCCGATGAGCGGCCCGAGATCCGCAAGTGGTTCTCCGAGGCGCTCGCCCGGCACAGCCTGCAGTCGAACATGGAAAAGGCCTACGCCGCCGAGCAGGCGGACTTGCCTCAGAAGGCTGCTTAAACGGTTGCGTGGGCTGAGCCCGGCTCGGGCATCAGCGCGTCTTCGGCGGCTTCGCTGAACGCAACGTTCTTCGGCAGGATGATGGAGACCGAGCGCACGCGCTGGTGCTTCGGATCAACGCCCGGCGGCTGGAGGCCCTTGGCCAGTCCCTGCGCCGCGGCGATCAGACGCCGGCGCGCCACGATGATGCCCTGGTCGGTCGGCACCAGGTTCTCCCGGGTGCGGTCCTGGATCGGACCCATGCTTTCCTGCACCGAGGCGTCCTGCATCGCGAAGCCCTCGATGCCCGAGAAGCTGCGGCCTTCCTTCTGCGCCTTGCGGTCCATCAGGTAGTCGTTGTCCTTGTTGGCGACGGGCCGATAGGTGCCGGGGATGAGCGGCACGTGGATGCCCTGGCCGTCCTCGAGGGCCTGATGCTCCTCGGGCTTGAGCGCTCGCGTGGCATGGTGGTTGGTGCTCCACGCCCAGCAATTCTTGTCATCGATCGGCACCCACGAGTGGCCGCCGATCGGATGGTCGCCGCGCGGCGGGATCAGCGTGAAGCTCGGCATGATCCATTGCGTGATGCGCCAGTAGTACTTGCCTTCCTCGGCGTTGCGCCGCGCGCCGATGTAGAGGCCTCCGGGCGACTCGACCACCTCGAAGTGCGGCGCGAGGTCCTGGAGGTTGTACTCGTGGCTTTTCTTGGCGCCCTTGAACATCGGGTCGACCTTCATCGTGTAGCGGTGAAGGAACGAAACGTGGCTCGAGTCGATGCCGCCCTCCATCGCCTGCAGGTAGTTGCACTCCTGCCGGCGCTTGGAGACGTAGCTCTGCCCGTCCGGCACGGTGGCCCACTCGTGCTCGGGAAGCGGCGGCTGGTGCTCCTTGGGCCCCATGTAGGTCCACAGCACTCCGCCACGCTCGACCAGCGGATAGCCTTTGAGCTTCATGCGCTGGCACAGGCGCGGATTGTCGGGTTCGGACGGGATCTCGATGCACTGGCCAGTGACGTCGTATTTCCACCCGTGATACGGGCAGCGCAGCCCGCTTTCCTCGTTACGCCCGAACCAGAGCGACACGCCGCGGTGGGCGCAGAATTCGTCGATCAG
>DASYPG010000448.1:0-12244 GCA_036006885.1 Burkholderiales bacterium
CCCGGCCACGTGCCGATGCAGCTCATCAAGGAGAACATGGAGCTGCAGCTCAAGCACTGCGACGAGGCGCCCTTCTACACGCTCGGGCCGCTCACCACCGACATCGCGCCAGGCTACGACCACATCACGAGCGCGATCGGCGCCGCGATGATAGGCTGGTACGGCACCGCGATGCTGTGCTACGTCACGCCCAAGGAGCACCTCGGCCTGCCCAACAAGAAGGACGTGAAGGACGGCATCATCGCCTACAAGATCGCGGCGCACGCCGCCGACCTCGCGAAGGGCCATCCCGGCGCGCAGCAGCGCGACAACGCGCTCTCCAAGGCGCGCTTCGAGTTCCGCTGGGCCGACCAGTTCAACCTCGGCCTCGACCCCGACACCGCGCGGGAGTTCCACGACGAGACCCTGCCGCAGGAGGGCGCCAAGGTGGCGCACTTCTGCTCGATGTGCGGGCCGCATTTCTGCTCGATGAAGATCACGCAGGACGTGCGCGACTACGTCGAGCGTGGCATGAAGGAGAAGGCAGTCGAGTTCGTGAAGAAGGGCGGAGAGCTCTACAACAAGGCGTAGGACAAGGGGGCGACCCCATGGACGTTTCGGACCGGCCGGGGGAGGGAGCCTCGCTGCAGCTTCTGCGCGAGCGTTGCGACTTCGCCTATCGGCGCCTCGTGCCCGCCGCGGGCGGGACCATCGCGGTCAGCCTGATCCTCAGCGCTTTCCTCTGGCGCTCGCAGCCCGCCGAGGTGGTGCTGTCCTGGCAGTCCCTGATGGTCGTGCTCGCCGCGTTCGTCGTGGGGCTCGCCTGGGCCTACCGCCGCGCGGCCGACCGTGCCGAGCAGGCGGGCACCTGGGCGCGGCGCCTCGCGATCGGCGCGGCTGCGCTCGGCGCGGGCTGGGGCTACGGCGCCGCGGTGTTCTTTCCGGGCGGCGTCGACCACCAGGTGTTCCTGTCGTTCATCGTCGCGCTGGTCACCGCCGGGGCGCTGCCGATCTTCTCGACGCTGTGGTGGGTGTACGCCATCTACGCCGGCGCGGTGATGCTGCCGTTCAACGTAGTGCTGTTCTCGCACGGCACCGAGTTCCTGCGCCTGCTCGGGGCGGCGGTGCCGCTGCTCTACGTCGCGAACGTGATCACGGCCTACGAGCTCGGGCGCGCGTTCCTCGCCGCCTTCGGCCTGCGCACCGCCTACCAGCGCCTGTCGGCCGACAACGCCGAAATCCAGGCGCAGCTCGCCGAGCAGCTCGACAGCCTGCTCGACGCGCACCGCGAGGTGCAGGCCGCGGGCCGCAAGCTGCGGCTTTTCTCCGAGCGCGCACCGATCGCGGTGTTCGAGCTCGATCCCGGCGCCACGGTGCTCGACATGAATCCGGCCGCCGAGAACCTCTTCGGCTACGCCGCCGCCGAGCTCGTGGGCCGGAGCTGGATCACGATGGTGCTCGGCCCGGAGGAGCGCGGCCGCGCGCAGACCTGGTGGCCCGCGTTGGTGGCGGCGGGGAAGCCCGTCACGCTGATCGCCGAGCAGTGCCTGCGCCGCGACGGCCTCGAGCTCGCCTGCGAGTGGACCCTGACTCCGCTTTCGGACGAGGAGGGCCGCGTCAACTCGATCGTCCTGCAGGGGCGCGACATCACGCAGCAGCGCGCCGCGGAGCGGATGCGCAGCGAGTTCACCTCAACGCTGAGCCACGAGCTGCGCACGCCGCTCACCTCGATCCTCGGCTCGCTGCAGCTCCTGAGCAGCGGAGCGCTCGGCGACATGGACAAGGACCAGGGCGAGCTCGTCGAGGTCGCCGAGAGAAACGGCCAACGCCTGCTCGACCTCATCAACGAAGTGCTCGACATCGAGAAGATCGAGTCGGGACGCCTCACCCTGATGCCCGAGCCCATGCCGATCGATTCGCTCCTCAACGAGTCGGTGCGCCTGAACCAGGGCTACGCCGACCGCTTCCGCGCCAATCTCGCGCTGCACGGCTCGGTGCCGGGCATCATCGTTCGCGCCGACCGCAAGCGGCTGATGCAGGTGATGACCAACCTGCTCTCGAACGCCGCCAAGTTCTCGCCGCCCAACGGCGCGGTGGACGTGAGCGTCTCGAGGCTCGGCGACAACGTGCGCGTCGAGGTGAGCGACCGCGGCCCGGGCATCCCGGAAGCGTTCCGCTCGAAGATCTTCGGCCGCTTCGCCCAGGCCGACTCGGCCGATTCGCGCATCAAGGGCGGCACCGGCCTCGGCCTCGCCATCAGCAAGCGGCTGATCGAGCTGATGCAGGGCCGCATCGGCTTCGACGACCGGCCCGGCGGCGGCACCACGTTCTTTTTCGAGCTGCCGGTGCTCAGCTCGGCGGAAGGCGAGGCCGACAGCGCAGTCCGCGTGCTTCTCACCGAGCCCGACAGCGTCACCGCGGAGTACCTCATGATGATCCTGGAGCGCGCGGGCTTCCGCGTCGATCCTGCGCCCGACCCGACGGCGGCGGGCGAGCTGCTCGAGCGCTGGCACTACGGCGCCTGGCTGCTCGCGCGCCGCCTCGAGGGCGTCGACACCCTGGCGCTCCTCGAGGAGCTGCGTCCGCGCCTGCGGCAGACGCGCGTAATCATGCTCGCCGGATTGACGAGCGACGAAGCCGGCGTCGCCGAGCCGCAGCGCCACGGCATCGCCGACTGGCTCTCCAAGGCCGACTCGCGCGCCCGGATCCTGGAAGTCGTCGAGCACGCGACGGGGCGAGTCGCGTCCTGATCCTTGGGAACTGTGGTGACCTTCTTGTCTCGCCCGATGGAATGGGCCATCGTCCTCGCCGCGGTGCTTGCGCTGCCCGTCGCGATGTACATCGGGCAGGAGCGGCTGATCTTCCATCCGCAGCCCGCCACGGACGCGGGTCGCGCGCAAACGGCGAGCGTCTTTCCCGGCGTTGCCGGCGTGTTCATCGAAGCCCGCGACGGCACCCGGTTGCACGCGTGGCATCTCAAGGGCTCGCCGCTCGTTCTTTATTTCGGCGGCAATGCGGAAGACGTTTCGTCGATGCTCGGTCGCGCCGCCCGCGATGCTCCGGGCACCGGATGGCTGCTGGTCGACTACCGGGGCTACGGCTCGAGCGCGGGCACGCCCTCCGAACAAGCGTTGAGCGCCGACGCCATCGAGTGGTTCGACCACGCGAGGCGCCGGCTGGAAGCGAAAAGCATCGTCGTGATCGGCCGCAGCCTCGGCAGCGGCGTCGCCGTTCAGCTGGCGGCCGCGCGAGCGGTCGACGGCGTGGTCCTGGTGACGCCTTTCGACAGCCTGACAAACGTGGCCCGGCACCACTATCCCTACCTGCCGGTGAGCTGGATGCTGAAGCACCCGTTCGACTCGCTGAGCCGCGCCCCTTCGATCGCCGCCCCGCTGCTCTGCCTCGTCGCCGAGCGCGACCAAGTCATCCCGACAGTCCATTCGAGGCGCCTGTTCGACGCATGGCGGGGTCCGAAGCGGTGGATCGAGCTGGACGGCGCGGGGCACAATAGCACCGACGACGTGCCTGCATTCTGGCAGGCCCTCAGGGAGTTCCTTGTCCGACCTCATTGACGCATTCGTCCTCGGCATCGTCGAGGGCCTCACCGAGTTCCTGCCCATCTCTTCGACCGGCCACCTCATCCTCGCCGGCGAGCTTCTCGGTGCGAACGACGAGCGCTGGGGTGTGTTCAACATCGTCATCCAGACCGGCGCGATGCTGGCGGTGGTCTGGGAATATCGCGCGCGGTTCTTCAAGATCGATCTGCAGCTCTACCGCAATCTGATCGTGGCGTTCATCCCGGCGGCCGTGCTGGGATTGCTGTTCTCGAAGTACATCAAGTCGTATCTGTTTCACGCCGTACCGGTGGCGCTCGCATTCATCATTGGCGGCATAGTCATCTTGCTGGTCGAGTCAAAGGAAAATAGGAATGTTCGGGTCGAGACAACGGCTGCGATGACGTGGCTCGATGCCCTGAAGGTAGGCATCGCACAATGCTTCGCGCTGATTCCCGGCACCTCGCGCTCGGGGGCGACGATCATCGGCGGCATGCTCTTCGGCCTGTCGCGCAAGGCGGCGACCGAGTTCTCGTTCTTCCTCGCCGTGCCCACGCTGGTCGCCGCGGGGCTCTACGACCTGTGGAAGCACCGCGACACCCTCTCCGCTGCCGACGCGCCGATCTTCGGCGTCGGCATGATCGTCTCCTTCGTCTGCGCGTTCGTCGTGATCCGCTGGCTGATCCGCTACGTCGCCACGCACGACTTCAAGCCGTTCGCGTGGTATCGCATCGCGTTCGGCGTCGCCGTGCTGGCGACCGCCTACTTCGGCTGGGTCGACTGGCACCCGGGCTGAGCCGGGCTCAGCTCTGGGTCCAGGGCAGGCCGGCCTTGCGCCAGCCGCCGGCGGTATTGCGGTGCTGCTCGGCGTCCTTGTCGCCCTCGAAGCCTTCGAGCACGTTGTAGCACTCGCGCCAGCCGGCGTGGCTGGCCGCCTCGGCGGCGGCGTGGGAGCGTGCCCCCGAGCGGCAAATAAACATCACCGGATCGTCCTTGCGCACGGTGGCGGCCAGCTCGCCCAGAAACTCGGGGTTGGGCCGGCTGCCGGGGTAGGTCTGCCATTCGACGGCGATCGCACCGGGGATCTTGCCTACGTAGAGAAGCTCCGGCTTGGTGCGCACGTCCACCAGCTTGGCGCCGCGCTGCATGAGGGCATGCGCCTCGGCCGGCAGCAGCGCGCCGGCGTAACTTAAGCCGAGCTTAACGCCCCGTTCGGCCGCGGCCTTCTTGAGCTCGTCCATCGAATCGAAATTATAGGTCGCGGATGCGCAGTTAGAATCGCCCGAAAGGAGAACACCGCTCGATGGATGTGCTGCTACGGCTGGCGAGGGCGATCGATCGCCTGAACGAGTTGATCGGCCGCGGAGTCGCCTGGCTGGGGCTCGCCGCGGTGCTGATTTGCGCCGTCACGGCGAGCGCGCGCTATGCGCTCAACATCGGCTCGAACGCCTGGCTCGAGATCCAGTGGTATCTCAACGCCGCGGTGTTCCTGCTCGTCGCGGCCTACACCCTGAAGCGCCACGAGCACGTCCGCATCGACGTCATCTACGGCAAGTTGCCGCTCCGCGTTCAGGCGTGGATCGACATCGTGGGCGGCTTCCTGATGCTGCTTCCCGCCGCGCTCGTCATCGGCTGGTACAGCTGGCCGTCGCTCGTCAACTCCTGGGGGATCCAGGAATACTCCTCGGATCCCGGCGGCCTCATCCGCTGGCCGGTGCGGCTGCTGATTCCCGTGGCGTTCGCCCTGCTCGCGCTGCAGGGTGTCTCTGAAATCATCAAGCGCATCGGATTCCTCAAGGGCGTGGTGCCGGCCTCGGAGTTCGAAAAGAAGGCGCACGGGGTCACCTGATGGGCTACGAGTTCATGGCGCCGCTGATGTTCGCGGGGCTGGTGGTGTTCCTGCTCATCGGCTACCCGGTGGCGTTCTCGCTCGCCTTCACCGGCCTCGCGTTCGGCCTGCTCGGCATCGGGCTCGGCATGCTCGAGCCGGCGCTGCTCCAGGCGCTGCCCGAGCGGGTGCTGGGCATCATGGGCAACTCGACCCTGCTCGCGATCCCGTTCTTCACGCTGATGGGCCTCATCCTGGAGCGCAGCGGCATGGCCGAGGACCTGCTCGACACCATCGGCCAGGTGTTCGGCTCGATCCGCGGAGGCATCGCCTACGCCGTGGTGTTCGTCGGGGCGCTGCTCGCCGCCACCACCGGCGTGGTCGCCGCCTCGGTGCTCGCCATGGGCCTCATCTCGCTGCCGGTGATGATGCGCTACGGCTACTCGAAGCGCCTGTCCACCGGCGTCATCGCCGCCTCCGGCACGCTCGCGCAGATCATCCCGCCGAGTCTGGTGCTGATCGTGCTCGCCGACCAGATGGGCACCTCGGTGGGCGACATGTACGAGGGCGCGCTCTTCCCCGGTCTCGGCCTCGCTGCCGCCTACGCGGTCTGGGTGTTCATCGTCTCGCTGGTCAAGCCCGAAGCCGCGCCCGGCTGCCCGCCGGAGATGCGCACGCTGCACGGCGGCCAGCTCGCGCTGCGCGTGCTCACCTCGATGGTCCCGCCGCTGGTGCTCATCTTCCTCGTGCTCGGAACGATCTTCATGGGCGTCGCCACGCCGACCGAAGGCGGCGCGATGGGCGCGACCGGCGCGCTCATCATGGCGCTCGCGAAGCGCAAGCTCTCGTGGTCGCTCTTGCGCCAGGCGGTGCAGTCCACCGCGACGATGACCAGCTTCGTCATGTTCATCCTCGTCGGCTCGACCGTGTTCAGCCTGGTGTTCCGCGGCGTCGACGGCGACCTGTGGGTGGAGCGGCTGCTCCTGCACGTGCCGGGCGGTGCGCTCGGCTTCCTGATCGTGGTGAACGCGATGATCTTCTTCCTCGCGTTCTTCCTCGATTACTTCGAGATCGCGTTCATCATGGTGCCGTTGCTCACGCCGGTGGCGCAAAAGCTCGGCATCGACCTCATCTGGTTCGGGGTGCTGCTGGCGGTGAACATGCAGACTTCCTTCCTGCACCCGCCGTTCGGCTTCGCGCTCTTCTACCTGCGCAGCGTCGCGCCGCCGAGCGTGCGCACCGGCGACATCTACTGGGGAGCGATCCCGTTCGTGGTGATCCAGGTGCTGATGGTGGGGGTCGTCATCGCTTTCCCGGGGTTCGTCACGGGCAACGTCACCGCCGCGGCGACGATCAAGGGCACAGGCCTCGAGGAGCTGCAGCGCCAGCTCGGCGCGCCGAGCGAGTCGCCCCAGCGGCCGCAGGGCGGCCAAGGCGACATCGGCTCTGAGGTGGAGCGCGCTTTACGAGGCGGGAAATAGCCTACTTCACCGGGTTGTTGTAGACGAAGCTCTCGTAGGCGAACTCCTGGACACGGTGCCAGAGGAACTGCTCGGAGCGGAACTTCTTCCAGGGCTCGTACATCTTCTTCCACGCCGGGTTCTTGGATGACTCGTCCTCGTAGAGCGCGTAGGCGGCGTTCTGCGCGGCGCGCAGGATGTCCTGCGAGAACTGGTGCAGCTTCACGCCGTTCTGTACCAGCCGCTGCAGCGCCGGGACATTCTTCGCGTCGTACTTCGCCATCATGTCGATGTTGGCCTCGTAGCAGGAGGCCTCGATCGCCGCCTGATATTCCTTCGGCAGCTTGTCCCATTCCTTGAGGTTCACATAGAAGGAGTACATCGAGTTCGATTCCCACCACCCGGGAAAGTAATAGTTCGGCGCGATCTTGTAGAAGCCGAGCTTCTCGTCGTCGTAGGGGCCGACCCACTCCGCCGAGTCGATGGCGCCGCGCTCGAGCGCGGGATAGATGTCGCCGCCGGCGATCTGCTGCGGCACCGCGCCCAGGCGCGCCATCACCTCGCCGCCGAGGCCGGCGATGCGCATCTTGACGCCTTTCAGATCGGCCACCGTGTTCACCGGCTTGCGCCACCAGCCGCCCATCTGCGCGCCGGTGTTGCCGGCGGGGAAGGAGATGAAGCCGAAGTCGCGGAAGAAGGCGCGCACCAGGTCAAGGCCGCCGCCGTAGTAGATCCAGGCGTTCTGCTCCCGCTGGTTCAGGCCGAAGGGCAGCGTCGTGTCGAAGGCGAACGCCTTGTTCTTGCCGACGAAGTAGTAGCTCGCGGTGTGCGAGCACTCGATCGTGCCCTGCTGCAAGGCGTCCACCACGCCGAACGCGGGGACGATCTCGCCCGCGGCGAAGACGCGGATCTGGAACTTGCCGCCGGTGAGCTGCTCGACGCGCTTGGCGATCACCTCGGCGCCGCCGTAGATCGTGTCGAGGCTCTTCGGGAAGCTCGATGCGCAACGCCAGCGGATGTTGGGAAGCGAGGGGGTCTGCGCGATAGCCTGCGATACCGCCAGCCCGCCGGCGGCGGCTGCCGCGCCGCGGCTCAGAAATTTCCTGCGATCCATGGTTTCTCCTGTTAGGGGTTGAATCCGGGGCAGGCCACCCTGCGCCCGGAGCCGCGGGCTTTGTGCTGCCGCCGGGCGAGGCCTGGCCGCAACTCGACGGGCGCCGGCTCCACTCCGGGGCCTGCCGGGAGGCATTATAGGGGTGCAGCCCGCGCACCCGAGTTGTGCGATCGAGGCCCGATGGCCCTTATCCGGTGCATTGCGCTTGGGTAGAATGCCCCGTTCCCCTTCACTTCCCCTCATTTCCCTAAAGCATCTCAAGGCGACTTTTTGGCACGGAACATGCTGGTGTCGCCGGCCCACCTACATCAAACCAACCACGCTCAGGAGACTCGCAGATGGCGATGACCGCCGATGACGTATTGAAGCTCATCAAGGACAAGGAGGTGAAGTTCGTCGATCTCCGCTTCACGGATACGCGCGGCAAGGAGCAGCACGTCAGCGTGCCCGTGAAGTACTTCAACAAGGAGAAGTTCGAGCTCGGCCACGCCTTCGACGGCTCCTCGATCGCCGGCTGGAAAGGCATCCAGGCCTCCGACATGCTGCTCATGCCGGACGCGGTGAGCGCGCGCATGGACCCGTTCACCGATGAGCCGGTGCTCAACATCACCTGCGACGTCTACGAGCCGATGGACGGCAAGCCCTACGACCGCGATCCGCGTTCGATCGCCAAGCGCGCCGAGGCCTACCTCAAGTCGAGCGGCCTGGGCGATGTTTCCTACTTCGGCCCCGAGCCCGAGTTCTTCATCTTCGACGGCGTCACCTGGAACATCGACATGTCGGGCTGCTCGGTGAGGATCAAGTCCGAGGAGGCGCCGTGGTCGAGCGGCATCGACTACGAGTCGGGCAACATGGGCCATCGCGCGCCCGTGAAGGGCGGCTATTTCCCGGTCCCGCCGATCGACACGCAGCTCGACATCCGTAACGCGATGGCGCTTGCCCTCGAGCAGCAGGGCGTCGAGGTCGAAGTCCACCACCACGAGGTCGCGGCGGCGGGCCAGAACGAGATCGGCACGCGCTTCGCGCCGCTCGTGCAGCGCGCGGACTGGATGCAGATCCTCAAGTACACCGTCTGGAACGTGGCGCACTCGTACGGCAAGACCGCGACCTTCATGCCTAAGCCGGTCGTCGGCGACAACGGCTCGGGCATGCACGTCCACCAGTCGGTGTGGAAGGGCGGCAAGAACCTCTTCGCCGGCAACGGTTACGCCGGCCTGTCGGACTTCGCCCTGCACTACATCGGCGGCATCATCAAGCACGCGAAGGCACTCAACGCGATCACCAACCCCGGAACCAATTCCTACAAGCGGCTGGTCCCGGGCTTCGAGGCGCCGATCAATCTGGCCTACTCGGCGCGCAACCGGTCGGCGGCGTGCCGCATTCCGTACGTCTCAAGCCCCAGCGGCAGGCGCGTGGAAGTGCGCTTCCCCGATCCGACGACGAACGCGTATCTCGCGTTCGCCGCCATGCTGCTCGCGGGCCTCGACGGCGTGCAAAACAAGATCCACCCCGGCGATCCGATCGACAAGGACATGTACCACCTGCCGCCGGAAGAGGCCGCAAAGGTGCCGCACGTATGCGCGTCGCTCGAGGAGGCGCTCAATCACCTCCAGGACGACCACGCCTTCCTCACGCGCGGCGGGGTGTTCTCGGATGACTTCCTCGAGTCCTACATAGCGCTTAAGAACGAGGAGCTGACGCGCTTCCGCATGACGACCCACCCGGTCGAGTTCGACATGTACTACGCCGCGTAAGCGGTTTTGCGCTCCATGCGTTGAAGAGGGGCGGGCATGTGCCCGCCCCTTCTTTTTCGGTATATTGCGCCTCCATGGGACTTAGGTTGTTGATTTTGGGGATATTCGTGGCGGCCGCAGGGCCTGCGGCGTCGCAGGCGCGCAGCGAGATCTACAAATGCGTCGACGCTACCGGGCGGGCTAGCTACACCAACGACGCGCGGGAGACCGCGGGCCGCAAGTGCGAACTCGTAACCACGCAGATCAACGTGGCCCCGCCGCCGCAGCCGAAGCAGGGACGTGCATCCGGGTTCCCGCGCGAGTCGGCGGCCGAGCGCGCAAACGCCAAGGGCAAGCAGCGCGAGATCCTGCAGCAGGAGCTCGCGACCGAGGAGGCCAGCCTCGCGAAGGCGAAGGAGGAACTCACGGAGCAGGAATCCGTGCGCACCGGCGACGAACGCAACTACGCGAGAGTGCTGGAGCGCCTGCAGCCTTTCAAGGACCGCGTCGAAACCCACGAGAAGAACGTAGAAGCGCTCAAGCGCGAGCTGGCGAACCAGAACCGCTAGCGTGGTTTCATTCTCAGGGCTCGAGCTCCTCGCCACCGCGGTGGTCGCGCTCGACGAGCGCTTCGTGGTGCGCTACGCCAATCCGGCGGCCGAGAGTCTTCTCGACGCCGGCGCGAAGAGCCTGATCGGGCAGCCTTTCCTGCAACTGTTCGCCGAACGTCACGAGCTTGCAGAGTCCCTGAGCGAGGCTCGCGCGACCCACTGGGACTACGCCGCCCGAAACGTCACGTACACGCGCCTGGGCCGCGAGCCGTTGCCGCTCTCCTGCATGGTCACGCGCATCGACGGCTCGGGGCTTGCGCTGCTCGCTGAGCTGCGCCCGATCAGCGAGCAGCTGCGCCTGGCGCGCGAGGAGCGAATCGTCGCCGGCGAGCAGGCGAACCGCGAGCTGATCCGCAATCTCGCGCACGAGATCAAGAATCCCCTGGGGGGACTGCGCGGCTCGGCGCAATTGCTCGAGAGGGAGCTCGATCAGCCCGAATTGAAGGAGTACACGCAGGTCATCATCAAGGAGGCCGATCGCCTGCAAGCCCTGATGGACCGCATGCTTACGCCGCATCGCGCGCCGCGCATCGAGCCGATGAGCGTGCACGAGGTGCTAGAACGCGTGCGCAGCCTGGTGAAGGCGGAGTTCGGCGTCGTCATCGAGCGCGACTACGATCCGAGCCTGCCCGAGCTCGTCGGCGATCGCGAGCAGCTCATCCAGGCGGTGCTCAACATCGCGCGCAATGCCGCGCAAGCGGGTTCTGGTTCGATTGTTTTTAGGACAAGAGCAATAAGGCAGACGACCATTCTCCGGCAGCGCCACAGGCTGGCATTAGAATTGCAAGTGATCGACGACGGCCCGGGCGTTCCGGAAGAGATCCAAGACAGGATCTTCAATCCGCTCGTTTCGGGCAGGGAAGGCGGCACCGGCTTGGGGCTCTCGCTCGCGCAGACGTTCGTCCAGTATCACCAGGGCGTCATCGAGTTCGAATCCCGTCCCGGCCGCACAACATTCAGGATCCTACTGCCGCTCACATGAAACCGGTCTGGATCGTGGACGACGATCGGTCGATCCGCTGGGTAATCGAAAAGGCGCTCAGCCGCGAAGGCATCGCTTTCAATTCCTTTTCCTCCGCCCAGGACGCGCTCGACGCGCTCTCGGGCGACTCGCCCGAAGTACTGGTCTCGGATATCCGGATGCCCGGGCTTTCCGGCCTGGAGCTCCTGAACGCGGTGAAGCAGCGGCACCCTGCAGTGCCAGTCATCGTGATGACCGCGTATTCGGACCTCGACTCGGCCGTCGCCGCGTTCCAGGGCGGTGCATACGAATACCTGCCGAAACCGTTCGACGTCGACCAGGCGGTCGAGTTGATCCGACGCGCGCTGGACGAGAGCCGGCGCGAGACGCAGGCCGTCGAGAGCGTGTTCGAGCCGAAGGAGATTCTCGGCCAGGCCCCCGCGATGCAGGAAGTGTTCCGCGCGATCGGACGGCTCTCACAGTCGAGCGCCACGGTCTTGATCACCGGCGAATCGGGAACCGGAAAGGAGCTTGTGGCGCGCGCGCTGCACCGTCATAGTGCGCGCGCCCAGAAGCCGTTCGTCGCCATCAACACCGCTGCGATGCCCAGGGACCTGCTCGAATCCGAGCTCTTCGGCCACGAGCGCGGCTCCTTCACCGGCGCGCAGCAGCAAAGGCGCGGGCGCTTCGAGCAGGCCGAGGGAGGGACGCTCTTTCTCGACGAGATCGGCGACATGCCGCCGGAGCTGCAGACGCGCCTTTTGCGCGTGCTCTCCGACGGTAGCTACTATCGCGTCGGCGGGCACCAGCAGATCAAGGCCAACGTGCGCGTGATCGCCGCGACGCACCAGAACCTCGAGCAACGCGTGCGCGAAGCGACGTTCCGCGAGGATCTCTATCACCGGCTGAACGTGATCCGCCTGCGGCTGCCGAGCCTGCGCGAGCGCTCCGAGGATGTGCCTTTATTGGCGAAGAATTTTTTATCCATGAGTGCAAGACAGCTG
>DASYPG010000449.1:0-1816 GCA_036006885.1 Burkholderiales bacterium
CCGCTGCGGCTGCGGCTGTGCGCGCCGATCATCACGTTGTCGAGCACCGTCATCGAGCCGAACAGCGCCAGGTTCTGGAACGTGCGCCCGATCCCCAGCGTGGCGATGCGGTACCGCGGCGCCGAGAGCAGCGACGCGCCCTCGAGCAGGATCTCGCCCCGGTCGCACTCGTAGAGCCGCGACAGGCAGTTGAACAGCGTGGTCTTGCCGGCACCATTGGGCCCGATCAGGCCGACGATGCTGCCGGTGCCGACGTCGAAGGACACCCCGTCCAGCGCGACGATGCCGCCGAAGCGCACGGCGACATCGCGCACCTGCAGCAGCTGCACTACCCGGGGAATCGGCTTTTCAACATGGGAAGCTTACCCGCAAATGCAGGGCCCTCGCTTGCTCGTAAAATCCGGACGGTGACGATCACGGGGCTGGTGCTCGCCGGGGGTCAGGGCCGGCGCATGGGCGGAGTCGACAAGGGCCTGCAGCCGCTGCGCGGCAAGCCCATGGCGCAGTGGGCGCTCGAGCGCCTCGCGCCGCAGGTGGGCGAGGTGCTCATCAACTGCAACCAGAATCATGCGGAGTACGCGCGCTTCGGCTACCGCCTGGTGCCCGACGAGATCGGCGGCTTCGCCGGCCCGCTCGCCGGGCTGCACGCCGGGCTGAAGGCGGCTTCGCATCCTCTGATCGTCACCGTGCCTTGCGATTCGCCGTTTCTTCCTCCCGATCTTGTCTTCCGGCTGAAAAGCGAGCTTGGGGAAAACGATCTCGCCGTGGCCAAGACCGGTGACCAGCCCCACCCGGTATTCTCGCTCGTGCGCAAGGACGTGCTTGCGAACCTCGAAGCGTTCCTGCGCTCGGGCGGCCGCAAGATCGATGCGTGGTACGCGTCGCTCGCGACCGTGGAAGTGAGCTTCGACGACGAGGCCGACGCCTTCCGCAACATCAATACGCTGGACGAGCTGGGAAAGGCATGACGAGCATCCTCCAAACCGTAAGCTGCCTGGACGACTACGACCCGGACGCGCTGCGCGTCGACAAGGCGGTCGAGGCGATCCGCGCCTGCCTCGCCCCGATCAGGGAAACAGAGAAGGTTCCCGTGCGAGAGGCGCTGGGACGAGTCCTGGCGGAGGACATCGTACCCGCCATCAACGTTCCGGCGCACGACAACTCGGCGATGGACGGCTACGCAGTCCGATTTTCCGATCTCAAGGCAGAAACGGCGCTGACCGAGGTCGGAAGCGCCTTCGCCGGGCGCGTCTTCGAGGGCAAGCTCGGCGCCGGCGAGTGCGTGCGAGTCATGACCGGCGCCGTGATGCCACCCGGAAGCGATACGGTCGTGATCCAGGAAGTCACCCGGAAGGAAGGAAACCGTGTCGTCATTCCGCCGGGACAAAAGCAAGCCCAGAACGTGCGTTACGCCGGCGAGGATCTCAAAGCGGGCGTTGCCGTTCTTCGTTCTGGAAAGCACATCGGGCCGGCAGATCTAGGGATGATTGCGTCGCTGGGACTCGGCCAGGTGAAGGTGAAGCGCAGGCTGAAGGTCGCCTTCTTCGCTACCGGCGACGAGCTCGCCTCCATCGGCGCGCCGCTCAAGGAGGGCGAAGTCTACGACTCCAACCGCTACACGCTTTACGGCATGCTCACGCGCCTAGGCGTCGAGCTGAACGACCTCGGCGTGGTACGCGACGACCCGAAGCTCCTGGAAAGCGCGTTCAGGCGCGCCGCCGAGAGCGCCGACGCGGTCATCACCACGGGCGGCGTGTCGGTCGGCGAAGCCGACTTCACCCGCGAGCTTATGGCGAAGCTCGGCGAGGTGCTGTTC
>DASYPG010000450.1:0-3331 GCA_036006885.1 Burkholderiales bacterium
GATCCGAATGCGGCTTGCTAGCCTCTCCTTTCTGTTCTTTCCCGCCGTGGCATGGGCGCAGGACCCGGCTCCCGGCCGCTTGCTGTACGAGACGTATTGCGGCGGCTGCCACTACGAACGCGTGCACCAGCGCACCCGATCCGACGTGAAGGGCCTCGCCGACCTGCGCGACACCGTGGCGCGCTGGACGGAGCAGACGAAGCACCGTTTCACGCTCGACGAGATCGAGAGCGTCGTGCAGTACCTCAACGAGTCGCACTACCGCTTCGGCCTGCCGCCCGATTCCGCGCCGCGAAAGCGCTCGACGCCCTGACGCCTCAGGCCTTCGCGCGCCGCCGCGGCTCGTGGATGAAGCGTTCGGCGCCGGTGTAGAGAAGCATCCCGATCAGCATGGCGGCGACGAAGATCGCCGCTTTCTCCTCGCCGGCGGCAAACGACACCAGCGCCGGGCCGGGGCAGAAACCGGCCAGGCCCCAGCCGATGCCGAAGACGAGGCTGCCGCCGACCAGACGGTTGTCGATGTCGCGGTTGTGCGGCAGGTGCATCGCGCCACCGAGGAAGCTGGTGGTGCGGCGCTGCGCGAACATGAAGCCGAAAAAGCCCGCCAGAACCGCGCCGCCCATGACGAAGGCGAGCGAAGGATCCCAGTTGCCGGCGAGGTCGAGAAAGCCGATGACCTTGCCGGGGTCGGTCATCCCCGAGACGAGCAGGCCGATGCCGAAGAGGAGCCCGGCGGCGAAGGCAGCGCCGAGGTTCATATCAGGTGCCTCGCAACGTACACCGTGACCATGCCCGCCAGCATGAAAGCCGCCGTCGCGGCGAGCGAGCGCGGCGACAGGCGCGAGATGCCGCACACGCCGTGGCCACTGGTGCAACCGGAGCCGTAGCTCGTGCCGATGCCGACGGCGAGGCCCGCCGCCGTCAGCACGGCGAAGTCCGCGTCGATGCGCCTGGCAGCGGGCTCGCCGAAGAGAAGCATCACGAGCGGGGCGGCGAACAGGCCCGCGAGGAAGGCGACGCGCCAGGCCGTTGTGCCGCGGCGCGGGGCGAGCAGCCCGCCGAGAATGCCGCTGATGCCGGCGACGCGGCCGTTGAGCAGTACCAGCATCGCGGCCGCGATGCCGATGAGGATGCCACCGCCGAGCGAGGTCCACGGCGTGAAATGCGCCCAGTCGATGCTCATAGCTTCTTCCTCTCGCAGAATTGCGTGTACAGCGCCTTGAGCACGGCAAGCGCCGGCCCCCTGCGCACGCGGTAATACATGTACTTGCCGTCACGGCGCGTGTCGACGAGCTGTTCCTCGCGCAGCACGGTGAGCTGCTGCGACAGCGTCGGCTGGGGAATGCCGAGCGCGGCCTCGAGCTCGCCGACGCTCATCTCGCGCTGCGCGAGCTGGCACAGCAGCATCAGCCGGTCGGGGTGGGCGAGCATCTTCATCAGGCGGCAGGCGCGCCCCGCCGCCGCGTGCATCTGCTCCAGAGAGAGGGTGTGCGCCATGGCCACAGTCTACGTCAAAGTAATATATCAATCTATATAATGAACCATCACGCGACGCGGCCTGTGCTTGATCTGCGTCAAGCCGGCCGCGCGCCGCTGCGCTAGTCTGGGAGCGACACAACTTGACAGGAGAACGAAAATGAAACGCAGACATGTGCTGGGCGCGGCGCTCGCAATCGCGCTCGCTTTGGGAGCCCCGCTCGCAGGCGCGCAGGGACCCGGCTACGGCTACGGCCCCGGAGCGATGGGTGGATACGGACCGGGCATGATGGGCGGCAACGGTGGCGGCATGATGGGCGGGTATGGCGGCGGCATGGGCGGCTACGGTGGGCCGATGGCGGCGCTCAACCTCACCGACGAGCAGCAGGACAAGCTCTTCGCCCTCCAGGAGGCGAACCGCAAGAAGAACTGGGACACGATGAGCAACATGCGCTCCGAGACCTTCAAGCTGCGCCGCATGTACAACGCGGACAGCGTAGACTCCAAGGCGCTGCTCGAGCAGCAGAAGAAGGTCGATGACCTGCGCAGGCAGATGCTCGCCTCTCGGCTCGACACGAGGAAGCAGATGGAGAGCGTGCTCACGCCCGAGCAGCGCAAGCAGCTGCGCCAGTTTGGCCCATGGTGGATGAGAGAGGATGCGGAATAAGCTCGTGGTAATGGTCGCGGCCGTGGCGCTCTTTGGCGCTGCCGCCGCGCAGTCTCCTGATAGCCACCGCCACAGCTTCGGCGACGCGGAAAAATGGGCGCACGTGTTCGACGACCCCGAGCGCGACGCGTGGCAGAAGCCGCACGCGGTGCTCGAGGCGCTCGCGCTCAGGCCCGATGCCGTGGTCGCCGACCTCGGCGCGGGCACCGGCTATTTCTCCGCGCGGCTCGCCAACATGCTGCCGAAAGGGATCGTCTACGCGGTCGATCTCGAGGCGGACATGGTCAAGTACCTCGGCGAGCGCGCGAAGCGCGAAGGCCTCGCCAACCTGAAGCCGGTGCACGCCGCTGCCGGCGACGCCCGCCTGCCGGCAAAGGTCGACCTTATCTTGCTGGTCGACGTCTATCATCACATCGAAGACCGCGAACTCTACTTCCGCAGGCTCGCCGCATCTCTCAAGCCCGGCGGCAGGCTCGCGGTGATCGATTTTCGCCTCGACTCGCCGGACGGTCCGCCGCGGGAAGCGCGCATCGCGCCCGAGAAGGTCAAGGCCGAGCTTTCGGCCGTCGGCTATGCGCTCGCGGCGGAGCACGGCTTCCTGCCGCGCCAGTACTTCCTCGTCTTTACCCCGGGGCGGTAGACGACCTAGCGCGGCTCGGGGTAGGTCATCGGAGCGAGACCGGGCGCCGGCTCGTTCTGCAACGGCAGTCGCACGACGAACTCGGCTCCGGCATCCTCTCCGGCGCTGTGGGCCGAAACGCTGCCGCCGTGCATCTGGGCGAGCTCGCGGACCAGCCAGAGGCCGATGCCGACGCCGCCGCGCTCGGCGCCTGCAGGGCCGAGCTGGAACAGCTCGAAGATCCGCTTGAGGTCATTTCCTTCCAGGCCGGGGCCGTCGTCGCGCACGCGCAGCCGCGCCTCTCCCGAAACGGCCGCCAGGCTCAGCCAGATCCGGCCGCCGGCCTTGCCGTATCGGGATGCGTTGCCGAGAAGGTTGGCGACGATCTGCGCGATGCGCGTCGGGTCCGCGAGGGCGGGCACTCTCTCAGCCGGGATGTCGAGCTCGAGGGTCTGGCGCCGCTCGGCGAGCTGCCGCCGGCAGGCGTCGACCGCGTCCTGCAAGCACTCGCGCAGATCCACCGGTCTCATCTCCAGGCGCAGCTTGCGTTGCACGATCCGCTCGACGTC
>DASYPG010000451.1:0-8810 GCA_036006885.1 Burkholderiales bacterium
GAAGTGAGCCGGGTATTGGCAAGGTTCAGGCGCTCGACCAGGATGCCGATGAAGGCGCGGTCGAGCTTGCTGCGGCAGTCGGCCGAAGCCTTGCCGAGATCACCGACTCTCAGCTGCATGATGACCGAGTTGCGCGCCGCCGTGACGGTGGCGCCGCGCTCGTGGCCGGAGACCGAAAGGTAGGCCATCTCGCCGAAGCATTCGCCGGGGCCGAGCACCGACAGCAGCTTCTTGTTTTTCGTCACCCGCGCCTCGCCCTGGATCATCATGCAGAAGAACTCGCCGTGCTCGCCTTCCCGGACCATCGGCGTGCCGGCCGGGATCCGCTTCCAGGCGCCCAGCGCGACGACTTCCCACAGTTCCGGGTCGGCGAAGGCGGAGAAAAAGCCCATGCCGCGCAGCGCGACGAACTTGTCGGCATCGCCGAGCTCGCCGTGGCGCTGCTCGCCCATTCCGGCGCGCAGCACCTCGATCAGATCCTCCGCCAGCTCGTCGCCGCTCTGGTAGCGCTGGGCGGGATCCTTCTGCATCGCCCGGCGCACCACGCGGTCGAGCGCTTCCGTGACCCCGCGGCGGTGGCTCGACGGCGGGGGCGGTTCGTACTGCGTGATCTGGAAGATGATGCTGAACTTGTTGCCGCCGCGGTAGGGCAGGGTGCCCGAGAGCATCTGGTACATGACGACGCCGAGCGAATAGAGGTCGGTGCGGTGATCGACCACTTCGTCGCGGATCTGCTCGGGCGACATGTACGCCGGCGAGCCGACCCCGGTGACCTGGGTGGTTTCCGAGCCCATGTTGATCGCGAGGCCGAAGTCGCCGATGCGCACGTCGGTGGGCTCGGTCGCATACAGGATGTTGCCGGGCTTGATGTCCCGGTGCGTCACGCCCCGGGCGTGCGCGAAGGACAGGGCGCGCGCGCACTTGAAGGCGATCTCGAGCAGCTGCTCGACCGGCAGGAGGGCCTCCGGGACGCAGAAGCGCTCCATCGTCCCGCCCGGGACATACTCCATCACGATGTAGCCCGAGTCCTCGCCAATGCCGGCGTCGAAGATCTGCGCGATGTGCGGGTGCTCGAGCTTGCCCGCGAGCGAGGCCTCGGTGTAGAAGAGCTTCCTGAACACGCGGCCCCGCATGGGGTCGCGCAGCGCTTCGGGGAAGATGCGCTTGACCGCCACCTCGCGCCCGCGGAACGGGTCCTGGCACAGGAACACTTCCGAAGTGGCGCCCTCGCCGAGCTTGCGGACGACCGGATAGTTTGCGACGTGCTCCACTAGGCGCCGTTCATCTCGGCAGTCGTTTGCGCGCGCGCGCAATCGCGGCGCGGACCTGAGACGGCGCGGTGCCCCCGATATGGTTGCGCGCGGCGACCGAGCCTTCTGGAGTCAGCACGCGTTTTGCGTCAGGTCCGATCAGTTTTGAAAACTGCCTCAATTTCGAAAGCGGCAGGGCGGCGAGATCCACGCCGAGCCGCTCGGCCTCGCGCACCGCCCGTGCGACCACCTCGTGAGCTTCGCGGAACGGCACGCCCTTGCGCACGAGGTAGTCGGCGAGATCGGTCGCGGTGGCGTGGCCTTCGAGCACCGCGGCGCGCATCGCGCGCGGCACCGGCTGCATCCCGGCCACCATGCCGGCGAACACCGAGAGCGAATCCTTCACGGTGTCGACCGCGTCGAAGAGCGGCTCCTTGTCCTCCTGGTTGTCCTTGTTGTAGGCGAGCGGCTGAGCTTTCATCAGCGTCATCAGCGCCACGGTGGCGCCGATCACGCGCGCGCTCTTGCCCCGGACCAGCTCGGGCACGTCGGGGTTCTTCTTCTGCGGCATGATCGAGGATCCGGTGCAGTAGCGCTCGGGCAGGCGCACGAAGCCGAAGCGCGGGTTCGTCCACAGCACTAGCTCCTCGGAGAAGCGCGAGAGATGCACCATGACGAGCGCGGCGGCGGCGCAGAACTCGATCGCGAAATCGCGGTCCGACACTGCGTCGAGCGAGTTCTCCGCCAGGCCCTCGAAGCCGAGCTCCCGCGCGACCCGCTTGCGGTCGATGCCGAAGCTGGTGCCGGCGAGCGCCGCCGCGCCGAGGGGCATCCGGTTCACCCGCGAGCGCGCCTCGCCGAGCCTCTCGCGATCGCGCTCGAGCATCTCGACGTACGCGAGCAGGTGATGGCCGAAGGTCACGGGCTGCGCCACCTGCAGGTGGGTGAAGCCCGGCATGATGAGGCCGGCGTGGCGCCGCGCCTGCTCGAGCAGCGCGCGCTCGAGCGCCACGATACGCTTCACGATCTGGTCGATCTCGTCGCGCAGCCACAGCCGCAGATCGGTGGCGACCTGGTCGTTGCGCGAGCGCGCCGTGTGAAGCCGCTTGCCGGCGTCGCCGGCGAGCGCGATCAGGCGTCGCTCGATGTTGAGGTGCACGTCCTCGGCATCGAGCGACCACTCGAACTGGCCCGCGTCGATCTCGCGCCGCACGCGCGCCAGACCACGCTCGATCGCCGCGAGGTCGCGCCGCGGCAGGATGCCGACTGCCGCGAGCATTCGGGCGTGGGCGAGCGAGCCTTCGATGTCATACTTCGCGAGGCGCCGATCGAAGCCGACCGATGCGGTGAAGCGCTTGACCTGCTCGTCGACCGGCTCCTTGAATCGACCCGAGCGCGGGGCTTTTTCTTTTTTTGGCACAGAATACGGTTGAAGATCCCTACGCAACTATGGCGAGTATAGGGCAATCCGCTTATCCGGACCTGCTGCCCGATTTCCGCAACCTGGGCGTGATGGCGCGCGTGCTGGTGGCGGTGAACGCCCTGGCCGCGGCCGGCGTGCTGTTTGCCACGCCGCAGCCCGGTGGTGCGCTGGATCACTTGATGAACACTGCCGCGTACCTGGAGCCGCTGCTTCTCATCGAGCTGCTCGCGCTGGCGGCACTGTCGCCGCTGCTGGCGCGCCTGCCCTACTGGTCCGGATACGGCGCTGTCGTCGGGATCGTGCTCGTGCTGGTGGCGCTTTATCACGCGCTCGTGGTGCGGCTCCCGGCCGAGCCGGCGCCATCGCTCGGTGCCGCGCTCGCCCTGGCCGCGCTGGTAGCCGCGGGGCTCCTCGGCTACCTGAGGCTGCTCGCCAAGGCTTACTCGCCGGCGCTGGTGGAGGCGCGCCTGCAGGCGCTCCAGGCGCGCATCCGGCCGCACTTCCTGTTCAATAGCCTGAACGCCGTGCTGTCGCTCATCCGGCGCGACCCCAAGCGCGCCGAGCGCGCCCTGGAGGACCTGGCCGACGTCTTTCGCACGCTGATGTCCGAGCCGAGGCAGTTCGTGCGCCTCGCGGACGAGATCGCGCTGCTCGAGCGCTACGCCGGCATCGAGCAGCTGCGCCTGGGCGAGCGACTGCGCATCACCTGGGAGCTCGATACGGCGCCGATCGACGCGCTGTTGCCGCCGCTCGTGCTGCAGCCGCTGCTCGAGAACGCGGTGTTCCACGGCGTCGAGCCGGGCACCGCGGCGGGCGAGGTGCTGGTGCGCATCGAGCGGCGCGGCGACCGGGTGCTCGCCCGGATCGAGAATCCCTATGTCGCCGACCAGCAGCGCCGCGTCGGCAACCGGATGGCGCTCGAGAACATCCGCGAGCGCCTGGCGCTGTTCTTCGACGCCGAGGCGCGCATCGAGACGACCGCCGACGGGCGCCGCTACCGGGTCGAGATCGAGATACCGTACCGATCGGAAGCGGCATGATCAGGGTCTTCATCGCGGACGACGAGGAGCCGGCGCGCGAGCGGCTGAAGGAGCTGCTCGGCGACATCGCCGGGGAGCTCCCCACCTCGGTCGTGGGCGAAGCGCGCAACGGCCTCGAGACGCTCGAGCGGCTGCCGCAGAGCGGCGCCGAGCTTCTGCTGCTCGATATCCAGATGCCCGGCATGGGCGGACTCGAAGTCGCGCGGCATCTCGCTGCCCTGGCCGAGCCGCCCACGGTCGTGTTCGTCACAGCGCACGACCGGCACGCGGTGGAGGCGTTCGAGCTGAACGCGCTCGACTACCTGCTCAAGCCGGTGCGCGCCGAGCGCCTCGCCGCGGCGCTGAAGAAGGCGAGCGTGCCGAACCGCGAGCAGCTGGCGAAGGCCGCGCAGAGTGCGCGCGAGTACATCTCGGTCGCGGAGCGCAACCGCATCGTGCTGGTGCCGGTGCGCGAGATCATTTTCCTGCGCGCCGAGCAGAAATACGTCACGCTGCGCACGCGCAACCGCGAGCACCTGATCGAGGAGCCGCTGGTGTCGCTGGAGCGCGAGTTCGCCGCGAGCTTCGTGCGGATCCATCGCAACTGCCTGGTGGCGCGGGCCGCGATCCGCGGCTTCGAGCGCGGAGCCGACGGTGACGACGAGCCCCACTGGGTCGTGGTGCTCGACGGGCTGGAGGAAAAGCTGCCCGTGAGCCGGCGCCAGTGGCCCATGCTGCGCGAGCTGGTGGCGGAGAAATGAAGCGCGTCGTCATCGCCACCAGGCGAAGCCGGCTCGCGCTGTGGCAAGCCGAGCACGTGAAGCAGCGCCTCGAGGCGCTGCACGCCGGGCTCGGCGTGGAGCTGCTGCCACTCTCCACGCGCGGCGACGAGATCCTCGACCGGCGCCTGGACCAGGCGGGGGGCAAGGGCCTATTCGTGAAGGAGCTCGAAAACGCACTCGCCGAGCGCCGTGCCGATCTCGCGGTGCATTCCATGAAGGATGTCCCGGCCGAGCTGCCGCCCGGGTTCGTGCTCGCCGCAGTGATGGCGCGCGAAGACCCTCGCGACGCTTTTGTTTCCAACAACTACGAAAACATCGCCCAGATGAAGGCCGGTTCGGTGGTGGGTACTTCGAGCCTGCGCCGCGCGGCGCAGATTGCGCAGCGCCACCCGCACCTTCAGATGAAGCTGCTGCGCGGCAACGTCGAGACCCGGCTGGCGAAGCTCGATCGCGGCGAGCACGACGCGATCATCCTGGCCGTGGCGGGCCTGGTGCGCCTGGGCCTCGCGGCGCGCATCCGCTCGCGCCTGGACGTGGACGACAGCGTTCCCGCCCCCGGCCAGGGCGCGCTCGGCATCGAATGCCTCGATGGACGCAGCGAGGTCGTTTCGCTGCTCGAGCCCCTGAACGATCCGGCGACCGCGCGCTGCGTGCAGGCCGAGCGCGGGGTCAGCCGGGCGCTGGGCGGAAGCTGCGCGGTTCCGCTGGGGGCGTATGCCGAGGTCACCGGCAGCGGGCTGCGGTTGCGCGCCCTGGTCGCTTCGCTCGATGGACAACGCATAGCGCGCGCCGACTGCCGGGGCGCCGATCCCGCTGCGGTCGCAGCCGATGCCGTCGCCGAGCTGCGTCGCCACGGCGCGGCCGAGATCCTGTCAGCGCTTGGAACGTAAGCCACTCCAGGGGCGAGGTGTCGTCGTCACTCGTCCTGCGGGGCAGGCCGAGCGGCTCGCCGCACTCGTGTCCGCGGCCGGCGGACGTCCGATTGTTTTCGCGGCGATCGAGATCGAGCGGCTGCCCGAGCGGCCGCTGCCGCCGCTCGAGGAATTCGAGCTTGTCGTGTTCGTGAGCCCGACCGCCGTGGACTGCGGGTTCGAGCGCATCAGGCACTCGACCGTCCGGTTGGCGGCGCTCGGCAGCGGCACCAGGCGCGCGCTGCAAGCGCTCGGAGAACGCGATGTCATCGCGCCCGAGGACGGCGCGGACAGCGAGGCGCTGCTCGCGCTTCCCGAGCTCCACGACGTGGCCGGCAAGCGCATCCTGATCGTGCGCGGCGAGGGCGGCCGTGAGCTCCTCGGCGACACGCTGGCGGCGCGAGGCGCGCGGACCGAATACCTGGAGTGCTACCGCAGGGTGCTGCCGCACGCCGACCCGGCGCCGTTGATCGCGGCGTGGGACCGCGGCGAGGTCGATGCGCTCACCGTGTCCTCTTCCGCCGGCCTCGACAATCTCATCACGCTGCTCGGCGTTCCGCGCCTCGCCGGCAAACCGATCTTCGTCAACCACCCGCGTGTCGCAGAGCGCGCGCGAGACGCAGGCATCCCCGAGCTGATCGTGGCGGGCCCCGGCGACGAGGAAACCGCCGAAGCGCTGGTGGCATACTTCGGCTCCCCCCGTATGGAAGACAGGCAGGAAGACAGGCAGGAGCACAGGCAGCCGCAGGAGCAGGCGCCGGAGAATCCCCAGCCGCGACGCGCGCGGACCTCGTGGCTGCTCCTCATCGCCATCGTCCTCGTCGCTGCGCTCGCCACCGTGTTCTGGCTCGACGCGCGCCAGCGCATCGGCGCTACCCAGCAGGAGCTGGCGCGGCGGCTGCGCGACATCGAGGGCGACGCGCGCGAGGCGCGCAGCGTGGCGCGGCAGTCGGAGGACGGCCAGCGCGAGACGCGCGCGAAGCTCGGTCAGCTCGAAGCGCGTGTCGCCGAATCGCAAAGCCAGCAGCTTGCGCTGGAGGCGCTCTACCAGGAGCTCTCGCGCAACCGCGATGAATGGCAGCTCGCCGAAATCGAGCAGGTGCTCACCATCGCCTCGCAGCAGCTGCAGCTCGCCGGCAACGTGCGCGCGGCGCTGCTCGCGCTGCAGCTCGCCGAGCAGCGTCTGGCGCGGGCCGACCGGCCGCAGTTCCTCCCGATCCGGCGCGCCTTGGCGCGCGACATCGACCGGCTGAAGACCCTGCCGACGCTCGATCTCGCGGGCATGAGCATGCGCATCGACATCCTGGCCGCGCAGGTCGACGCCCTGCCGCTCGCCTTTGACGAGCGCGCCGAGCGCGAGCCCCCGGCGAAGGAGGCCGCCGCGGCCGACGAGCGCGGGTTCTGGTCGCGGCTTTCCGCCGAGGTCTGGAACGAGCTGCGCCAGCTGGTCGTGGTGCGGCAGGTGGGCAACGCCGAGCCGCCGCTCCTGCCGCCGTCGCAGGCCTACTTCGTGCGCGAGAACCTGCGGCTGCGCCTGCTGAATGCGCGCCTGTCGCTGCTCGCCCGGGACGAGGCCGGATACCGCGAGGATCTGCGCATCGCGCAGAGCTGGATCCAGCGCTATTTCGATCCGCGCTCCAAGCAGACCGCCGCAGCGCTCAATCAGCTGAGGCAACTCTCCTCGACCAGCGTCAGCTTCGAGCTGCCGAGCATCACCGAAAGCCTCGAGGCGGTGCGCGGCTACAAGTCGCGGCGGGAGCGACAGCCCGGATGAGATGCGCGGGATGAGTAGCTAGGGATGAGATCGCTGTTCTGGCTGCTCGTGGTGTTCGCGGCGGCCGTGGCCCTGGTGATCGTCGGAAGGATCGATTCGGGCTACGTCCTGCTCTTCTACCCGCCTTACCGCGTCGAAGTCTCGCTGCTGTTCTTCGCCATCGCGCTGGTGGCGGGCTTTGCCCTGATCCACGCGCTGATCCGCCTGCTGCGGCACACGCTGTCGCTGCCTGCGTATGTCCGCGGCTACCGCGCGCGGCGCCGCCGCGAGCGTTCACACGCCGCGCTCGCGGCCGCGCTGCAGGCCTATTACGAGGGCCGGTACACGCGCGCCGAGAAGGAGGCTGCGGTCGCCTTCGAGGGCGGCTCCGCGCCGGCGCTCGCGGCGCTGCTCGCGGCACGCTCGGCTCACCAGATGCGCGAGTATCAGCGGCGCGACCGGTGGCTCGACCGCGCCGACGCGCAGGGCGAGCGCATGCACAGCGCGTCCCTCGCCACGCGCGCGGAGTTCGCGCTGGAGGACCGCGACTTCGCCACCGCGCGCGATGCCCTGCGCAACCTGCACAGCGTGCGTCCGAAGCAGATCGCGACCACCCGCATGCTGCTGCGAGCCGAGCGCGGCGCCGGCGCCTGGGACGAGGTGCTGCGTCTCGCGACCCAGCTCGGCAAGCGCGACGCCATCGCGCCGGCGCTCGCCGAGGAGTACAAGGTGCAGGCGATGATCGAGCTGCTCGGGCGCTCCGCGGCCGACGAGGGCGCATTCGAGCGCCGCTGGCGCGGCATCGACGCGAAGGACCGCGTCCATCCTCGCATCGCCGCCGCCGCGGCGCGCCACGCTACCGAGCTCGGCAAGGCCGGCATGGCGCGCGAGCTGCTGGAGCGCGCCCTGGCGTCCGAATGGTCGCCGCAGCTCGTCTCGCTTTATGCCGAGCTGCCGGGCGAAATGACCGAGGACGCGAAGACTGCCGAGGCGCGCGAGCGCATCGAGTGCGCCGAGAGCTGGCTTCTCGAGCACGCGCGCGACGCCCAGCTTCTCGCTACGCTCGGACGCCTGTGCACCCAGGCCGGGCTATGGGGCAAGGCGCGCAGCTTCCTGGAAGCGAGCGCGTCGTTCGAGGAGAGCCGCTCGGTTTACCTGGAGCTCGCACGGCTCGCCGAGCGCCTCGGCCAGCCGACCGACGCCCAGCTGCACTACCGCCGCGCCGCCGAGATTTCCTGAGCAGCTACTTCGCGGGCTGGCGCTCGGTGGTCGGGCGAAAGTCGTGCGTGAGCTGGTACACGAGCGCCGGCACCATCTCTTCGCGCGGATCGGCCTTCGTCATCGACCCGCTGATGCCTTGCTCGGAGACGTTGACGCGGCCGAGCTGCCTGCGAACCCAGCCGGAGTTGCTCCACACGCTCGCCCCGCTCGCCGTCTCCACCAGCCGGGCGGAAATGTCCCCCTTGACCTCGGTGCGCAGGGCCGCGTCGAGCTTGGTGAGGTCGTTCACTCGCATCTCGGTCTTCGGATCCGAGTAGGCGATCTCGCCGAGGAACACCGCGTCGACGCCGTATCTCTTGCCGATGCGCTTCGCGGCGTCCGCATCGAGCTGATTGCGTCCCACGGCAGCGAGCACGGCTTCGCGGCTGCCGAGCTCGATGAAGCGCGTTCC
>DASYPG010000452.1:0-10490 GCA_036006885.1 Burkholderiales bacterium
AGTACTCCGTGGTCAGGTGAGACGTGCTGCCGTTCCCGGCCGAACCGTAGGCGAGCTTCCCCGGATGAGCTTTGGCGTAGGCGATCAGCTCGGCTGCGCTCGCCACCGGCAGCGACGGGTTGACGACCAGCACGCTCGGTACGATCGCCATGAGCGACACCGGCGCGAAGCTCTTCACCGGGTCGTACGGCAGATTCTTGTAGATCGCCGGATTCGCCGCGAGCGTGCCGAGGTGCCCCATCATGACGGTATAGCCGTCGGGCGCCGCGCGCGCGGCCGCTTCCGCGCCGATCGAGCCGCCGGCGCCGGGACGGTTGTCGATCACCATGGGCTGGCCGAGCCCTTGGGCGAGCTTTTCGCCGAGCGCGCGGGCGAGAATGTCGGTCGAGCCGCCGGGCGGAAACGGAACGATCAGGCGGATCGGGCGCGAGGGATAGCCTGCGGCGCCCGGCGCAGGGCTCGGCTCCGGCGAAGCCGCTTGCGCTGCGCCGAGGAAGAGCGCCGCCATTAAAAGTGCCGCCATTGCGCCCAAGAATTTCAACATCGTCCAATTCTAGTACCCTGCGATCCATGACGCGCCTTCTGGCCTTTTTCGCTTTTTCTGTCATCTTTTTGTCAATCACAGCGGCAGCCGAGCCGCAGCGGCTGCGCGTCAACGCTTTTCCGAACGCGAAGGCGCTGCCGCTGCATGCCGGAGTCGCGAAAGGCATCTTCGCCCGCCACGACATCGCGATCGAGCTGTCTTTCACCGAGAACTCGAGCCGGCAGCGCGAGGGCCTCGCCGCCGGGACCGTCGACATCGCGCTTGCCGCGGTCGACAACGCGGTCGCGATGGTCGAGGTCGCAAGGCAGGACGTGATCATCGTGACCGGCGGCGACAGCGGCATGAACGAGTTCTTCGTGCAGCCCTACGTCCGCTCCTTCGCCGACCTGCGCGGCCGCATCGTGGTGGTCGATGCGCCCGACACCGCGTACGCGCTGCTCGCGAAGAAGATCCTCCTCAAGCACGGCCTCGCCGAGGGCAAGGACTACGTGGTGAAGCCCGTTGGCCGGGGCGAGCTGCGCCTCAAAGCCATGGCGAGCGACAAGGAAAACGCCGCCGCCATCCTCAACCTGCCATTCACGATCCAGGCCGAGGAGCTGGGGCTGAAGAGCCTGGGCGGCACGGTCGACATGCTGGGCCCCTATCAGGCGAACGGCGCGTTCGTGCAGCGTGCGTGGGCGAAGGCAAACGCGCCGCTCCTCGAGCGCTTCATCGCGGCCTATGTGGAATCGCTGCGCTGGGCGATGCAGCCGGCAAACCGCGAGGAATCCGTCGGTATGCTGATGGAGAAGCTCAGGCTCTCGCGCGACGTCGCCGAGCGCACCTGGCGCATGCTGGCCGACCCGGCGCGCGGCTTCACCCCCGACGCGCGCTTCGACCGCCGGGGATTCGACAATATGCTGGCCCTGCGGGCCGAGATGGAGGGCGGCCGTGCGCCGGCCGCGCCGGAGAAGTACTTCGACCTTTCGTACTACGAGCGTGCGCTCGCCCGTCTCTCGAGATAGGCGGTAAAGCGCAGGATCTCCTCCAGCGTATTGCGGCCGTTCTGCCGCTCGGGCAGGAGGTCCCACAGTGTCGCGTCGGGCATCAGCTCCTTCAGCGCGACCGAGGCCGAATAGGCATGCGACGAATCGTTGCCTGGAAGGATGAGCGTGGGCGTGCCGATCTTCATGAGCTCGGCGCCGCTCGCGCCCGAAGGCATGGTGTCGTTGAACAGCGCGTCGCGGCTCCGTTCTGCGATCCTTTCGTATTTGTTCAATTCGAATTCTTTAAGGTGTAAGGCGAAGTCGGGAAAGACGGCCGCCGGCGAACCCCAGGGGCCGATCTCGGGGTCGAGCCAGAAGTTCTCTCCCTGAACGGCGCGCGCGACCACGGCGGCAAGGCCGTTCGCACGCACGAAATCGAGGTGGCGACGGAAGAAACTGTGCCCTTTCATCATCCAGCGGTAGCCGCCGACCGGCCAGTGCAGGAGCAGGCTCTTGCAGGCCTCGGGATGGCGGACCGCGAACGCAAGCGCGAGCCCCGCGCCCATGCAGCTACCGAGCACGTGGGCGTCGGCTGCGCCGGCTAGGTCGAGCAGCCCCTTCGCCTCCTGCGCGTAAAGGTCCCAGGTCAGCGGCTCGACGCGACCCCCCGAGAGACCTGACTCGCGCCGGTCGTAGGCGATGCAGGTGAAGTGACGCGACAGCGCGGCGAGGCCGTCCATCTCCCTCCATTCGCGCTTCCCGCCCTGCGCCGTCCAGCGTGAGATCACCGAGCGGAATCCGCCCGGCGCGAACATGAGGAGGTGCGGCCCCGATCCCTGGATCACATAATGAACCCGGATGCCGTTGATGGCCGCAAACGCCATGGATTCAAATCGGATTTTTTTGCGCTTGCATACCCGCCGCCAGGCACACTGCGCCGAAGAGCGCGTAGCCGAGCGCAACCTGCGGCGACACGGCCCATCCGAGCTGCCCGCCGTGGATGAAGCCGAAGAACGCGAGCACTGCGCCCGCGAATGCCCAAAGGCCCGCCTCCGTGAGCCTGCGGTCGATGATGAACGCAGCGAGCGCGCCGAGCACCAATCCCGCGAGCACCGCGCCGCCGCCGAGAAGCTCCATGCCGTGATAGACCAGGCCGGAACCGGCGAGCTTGCCCGCACCGACCTGGGCGGCGGAGGTGCCAGCCGCATTGAGCGCGCTGTCCACCTGAAGCTGGCCCCACGCAGCGACATTCGGAATGATGGCGAGCACCACAGCGGGCGCGTGGCTTTGCGGCGAAGCCTGGAAAGCCTGCGCGCCGATGACCAGGCCGATATAGAGCAGGATCGGAAGGATCGCCACGAGCGGCACGACGGCGAGCAGGAGCGCAGTCAGGCCGAGAACGCACACCAGCCCGATCACCACGCCCGTGGCGAGCGAGTAGCCGATGCGGCCGCCGACCGCCTTCCAGCCCGGATGGCCGATGTACACGGCCGGCGGGAACGGGCTGCCGAGCATCGCGCCGGCGATGGCGCCGATGCCGTCGGCAGCGAGGATCTTGCGCAGGTCGTAGGAATCGCCCGCGGCCGAAGCGCTCTCGACATTGTTCATCGCCTCGGTGAAGTTATAAATGCCGAGCGGAATCGCGGTGACGAGGAGCGGCGCCACGTCGGCGAGGCCGCGCCAGATCTCGGTGCCGATGAAGGGCAGGTGCACCCCGAACTGGGCGAAGGAGGCCCTCACCTGATCGGCCTTCACCACGTCGCTCCAGCCCGCGAAGTAGGCGACCCAGCCGATCACCATGCCGACGATCACCGCGGCGAGGCCGCCTGGGAGCCCGAAGGGCAGGCGGGTGTTCGCGGTCCAGCTGATGAGCACGATGGCGAGCGAGATGAAGGCGATCCAGGGCACCTCCCACATCTGGAACGCGGGCCGCAGCGAGATGAACGCGATCGAGATGCCGGCGAGCGTGCCGAGCATCGCGGCGCGCGGCGTGTGCGCCCGGACCCACGGTCCGAAGAAGATGCCCGCGAGCACGATCACGCCGATGATGAAGGCCCAGGCGAGCCCCGCCTGCCAGGCGAGCAGCGGGTCCTTCGTCTTGAGATACACCGGCAGCATGATCACGAACACCACGATGAACATGTGCGGCACGCTCGGGCCGTACGGCATCGCTGTGACGTCGCTGCGCCCCTCCCTCTGCGCGAGCTTGTAGGCGAGGTAGGCGTAGTACAGGTTGCCGATCGGCAGCGCGATGCCGAGCGCCGGCAGGATGCGCCCGAACACCGTGTCCGCGGGCAGGTTGACCACGCCCAGGCACAGGCCCGTGAGCACGATCACGTTCAGCACGACGTTGGTGAACAACCCGAAAAAGCCGTTCCAGTCGCCGGCGACCCACCACCGGACCTGTCCTGCTGCCGCTCCCTTTGCCGCCGCTGCGTTTGTCATGTTCTCCCTTTCAGCGCTTCCATAAATTTATTCGAGTCGCTGACCCAACCAAAAATGCCCCCCTGGGCCTTGATCATGTCGAGCGCTGCCCGCTGGAACTGCGGGAAGTACGAGCCGACGCAGTCCTCGAGCACGAGGCAGTCGTAGCCGCGGTCGTTCGCTTCGCGCACGCTGGTGTTCACGCACACCTCGGTCGTCACGCCGCACACCACGAGGCTGCGGATGCCGCGGTTGTGCAGCATTGAGTCGAGATCGGTAGCGTAGAAGGCGCCCTTGCCGGGCTTGTCGACCACCGGCTCGCCTGGCGCGGGCTTGAGCTCGTCGATGATGTCGTGGCCGTACTCGCCCCGCACCAGGATGCGCCCCATCGGTCCGGGATCGCCGATGCCGTTCTTCAGCCTGCCGCGCAGCTTCTTGCTCGAGGGCAGATCGGAAAGGTCGGGGCGGTGCCCTTCGCGGGTATGGATGACGAGCATCTCGCGGCGCCGCGCGGCATCGAGCACGCTACGGATCGGGGCGATCGCCTTGCGCAGCAGCGAGACGTCGTTGCCCAGCGCCTCGCCGAAGCCGCCCGGGTCGACGAAGTCGCGCTGCATGTCGATGATGACGAGCGCGCAGCTCGCCGGCTGGAACTCGAACTCGTAGGGCTGCGCTTCGACCTTTGCCATGGGCCGCCTCCCAATTTACCTGCACCTGTATAGTAGGTCAGGATTGGACACAGGAGAAAAGGATGCCCGGAAAAGCGAACTACCTGTTTATCGCGAGCATGGACGTCGACCCGGCCAAGGAGGCGCTGTTCAACGAGGTCTACGACACCGAGCACGTCCCCGCGCTTCTCAAGGTGCCGGGCGTGCTGTCGGTCCGGCGCGGCGTGAGCGAGCCGCTCACCATGTTCCTCGGCGGCGAGAAAAAGAACATCGTCGCCGAAGGCGAGCCGCGCTACAGCGCCTACTACGAGCTCGAAAGCGCCGAAGTCCTGACGAGCGAGGCTTGGGGAAAGGCGGTCGAGACCGGCCGCTGGCCTTCGCAGGTGCGGCCCTTTACGCGTAACCGCCGCCACGTGCTGCGGAAGCTGCTTAAATAGCGGGCATGATCGTAAGACAAGTCTGGACCGGCAACGCCTACCGCAATTTCAACTACCTGATCGCCTGCGCCGAGACCGGCGAGGCGCTCGCGATCGATCCGCTCGACCACGAAAAGTGCTTCGCGGCGGCGAAGCGCGAGGGCTGGGACATCACCCAGATCCTGAACACGCACGAGCACCGCGACCATACCGGGGGCAACGTGCCGCTCGCGCAGAAGACGGGCGCGAAGGTGCTCGCGCACAAGAACGCCAAGGACAAGATTCCGGAAATGGCGCGCGGCTTGAGCGCCGGCGACGTCATCAAGGTGGGCAGGACGGTCGAGCTCGAGGCCCTCGACACGCCCGGCCACACCATGAGCCATGTGTGCCTTCTCTCTCATACCGATCAACCGGCGCTCTTCTCCGGGGATACGCTCTTCAACGCGGGCGCGGGCAACTGCCATAACGGCGGGCATCCGGAGGAGCTCTACAAGACGTTCTCCCAGCAATTGGCAAAGCTCGCGGATGAAACCCTCATCTATCCGGGGCACGACTACGTAGAGAACAACCTGCGCTTCACGCTCAGCCGCGAGCCCGACAACCGCCGCGCACAGGAGCTGCTCGACAAGCTCAAGGACCAGGATCCGAGCCGCGCCTACGTCTCCACGCTGGCGGTCGAGCGCGAGATCAACACCTTCTTTCGCCTCACGAGCCCGGGCGTGATCGCGAAGCTGCGCGAGGCCTTCCCGGACCTTCCGGAGAAACCGGACCCGCGCAGCGTGTTTCTCAAGCTGCGCGAGCTGCGAAACAAATGGTGATCTAGCGGCGAGCGACCAGCGACAGAAATTCCTCGCGCGTTGCGAGGTGGTCGCGGAAGACCCCCAGCACCGACGAGGTCAGCATGGTCGAGTTCTGCTTCTCCACGCCGCGCATCATCATGCACAGGTGGCGCGCCTCGATCATCACGCCCACGCCCTTGGCGTCGACCGACTCCATGATGACCTGCGAGATCTGATCGGTGAGCCGCTCCTGGAGCTGCAGCCTGCGCGCGTAGACGTCCACCAGCCGCGCGAGCTTGCTCACGCCGAACACCTTGCCGTTCGGAATGTAGCCGATGTGGCAGCGGCCGAAGAACGGCAACATGTGGTGCTCGCACAGGCTGTAGAGCTCGATGTCCTTCACGATCACCATTCCGTTCGTGGTCTGGGTGAAGAGCGCCTGGTTGATCACCGTCGCGGGCTCGGTGCGGTAGCCGTGCGTGAGGAAGGCGAGGGCCTTCGCCACCCGTGACGGCGTCTTCTGGAGCCCCTCGCGGGCCGGGTCCTCGCCGAGCTCGATCAGGAGCTGCCGCACCAGCGATTCGATTTTCTGGGGGTTCGGTTCCATGGCACTATTTTGGCAGGAGGATAAAACTTGAATACCATCAAGAAGCAGATTTTCGGCCTGCTCCTGGCGCTTGCTGCGTCAGCGCTCATCTCTCCCCTCGGGGCGCAGGACTATCCCAATCGACCCATCCGCATCCTGGTGCCCAACGCGCCGGGAAGCTCGGTCGACACCATGACCCGGATCCTCTCCACGAGGCTGGGCGAGGCCTTGGGCGGCGCGAGCATCGTGGTCGAGGACCGCGACGGCGCGGGGGGCCTGATCGGCATGGACATCGGCAGGAAGGCCCCGCCGGACGGCTACACCCTGATCACAGTGTCCAACGGCTCAGGGGTGATCGCGCCGCTTCTCAAGAAGGCGCGTCCCTACGACACCGCACAGGACTTCGAGCTCATCGGCACCTTCGCCATCACGCCCAACGTGCTGGTCGTGAATCCACAGCTTCCGGTTAACAACGTCAAGGAGCTGATCGAGTATGCGCGCGCCCACCGCGACACGATCAACATGGCCTCTGCCGGCGTCGGCTCGCAGAGCCACCTCGCTGGAGCGCTCCTCATGGCGATGGCGAACTTCGAATCGCTGCACGTCCCACACAAAGGCGGCAGCCCTTCGGTGGCTTCGGTCGCAGGCGGCCAAACTCACTGGACGCTGACGCCGGCGCCAGCGGCGATGTCGCAGGTCAAGGCGGGCCGGCTGCGCGTCATTGCGCAGAGCCTGCCGCGCCGCTCGGCGACGCTCGCCGACGTGCCGGCCATCGCCGAGACGGTGGCCGGCTACGATTTCAACGGCTGGGCGGGCCTGATCGCGCCCAAGGGTACGCCGCGGCCGATCATCGAGCGCGTGCATGCGGCAATGATCAAGACGCTTTCGTTCCCCGAAGTGAAGGACGGACTCGCCGGGCAGGGGGCCGAGCTCTTCCCGGGAAATACGGAGGAGTTCCGCAAGTTCCTCGCGCAGGACGTCGCCAATACCGAGCGCGTCATGAAGGCGGCGCAACTCCAGCCCGAGTAAGGGCATTCCCGACAAGGGCGCTCGACGCTGGCACGGCCATTGCTGACTTTTACCCTGTCCCACTTAATTCGTTCTGGAGGCGATATGGAAAAGCTGCAGCAATGGCGTCGGAAGCAGGAAGGCAAGCTCGGGTACATCCTATTGTGGGCCCTGGGCGTGCCGATTCCGGTGCTGTTCGCAATCTTCCTGCTGCGCGGCTGCAACTGAAGCACCGAGCGGCGCAACCGCAAGTAAGCAGTCCCGGCCTGAAAGTAAGGGCGCCCACGGCGCCCTTTTCATTTGGCCTTGTCGCCGGCCTTGTCGAAGCTCTTGAAGGCGACCTTGCCGTTCACGAAGCGCACCGTGACGACGATGTCGCCCGCGACCCAGCGCGAGGCGGTCCCGGACACTCCCAGGACGTTCACGCTGTTCGATTCGCTCGGGCGGCCGAGGAGCGAGATGACCTCTTCCTCGCTCATACCTTCCTGGACCTTGAGGAAGTTCTCCTGGTTCACCTTCGAGCAGGCCGCAATAAGGAGCGCCGCAACCAGCGCGACGAGCGCCGCCAGGGAGCGCGACAGGGGTTTTCTCATCCGCGCACTATAATCGACGCATGGGAACGATGGACGAGCTGGACGTCGCGGCGGCGCGGGTCGACCTCGCGGCGGCTTTCCGCCTCGCGGTGCGCCTGGATCTCCACGAAGGCGTCTGCAATCACTTCAGCTACATGCTGCCTGACGGCAAGAGGTTTCTTCTCAACCGCTACGGACTGCACTGGAGCGAGGTCAGCGCGTCGAACCTGCTGATGCTCGACGCCGGGGGCAGGGTGCTCCAGGGCGGGGGCGAGTTCGAGAAGACCGCCTTCTACATCCACTCGCGCATCCATCTCGCCAATCCCGCCGCCGCCTGCGTGCTCCATACGCACATGCCGTACGCGACCGCACTCACGCTGCTCGAGGGCGGCCGGCTCGAGATGGTCGAGCAGAACGCGCTGCGCTTCCACGACGACATCGCCTACGACGACACGTACAACGGATTGGTGGTCGACAACGCCGAAGGCGATCGCCTGGCGCGCGCGCTCGGCCGCAAGCGCGTGATGTTCCTCGCTAACCACGGCGTCATCGTGGTCGGTCCTTCGATCGCCGAAGCGTTCGACCTCATGTACTACCTTGAGCGCGCTTGCCGGCTCCAGGTTCTCGCGAAGTCCATGGGCGGGAAGCTGCGCCCGGTGCGGCCCGAGGTGGTGCGCGAGACCTACCGGCTGCTTCTTGCCGACGCGCCGAAGTACGCCGGCGCACATTTCGGCGCGCTCAAGCGCATCCTCGACCGCGAGGAGCCGGATTATTCTCGGTGAGCTGGTGCAGGTGCGGCCGGCGACGCCGGACGACATCGGCGGGATCCACGCGATCTACGCCCACCATGTCCTGAAGGGGCTCGCCTCGTTCGAGGAGGAGCCTCCGTCGGCGGCCGAGTTGCGCCGGCGCTACGCCGAAGTCGTTGGCCACGGCCTGCCTTACCTCGTCGCCGACTTCGGCGGCATGGTCGCAGGCTACGCCTACTGCACCCTCTACCGCACACGCTCGGCCTACCGCTACTCGCTCGAAGACTCGGTGTACGTGCGTCCCGACGCTCAGGGGCGTGGCATCGGCAAGACGCTCCTCGGAGAGCTGATCCGGTGCTGCGAAGCGACCGGCTACCGTCAGATCATCGCGGTGATCGGCGACAGCGCGAACGCGGCCTCGATCGGCCTGCACGCGAGCGCCGGGTTCCTGCGCGTGGGCACGCTGCGCTCGGTCGGGTTCAAGTTCGGCCGCTGGGTCGACAGCGTCCTCATGCAGCGGCCTTTGGCAGCAGGGGACGGCAGTCCTCCAACCTGAAAGCATTCCTCATTTCATCGCCCCGCCAGTGATGCCCATGATGAAGCGATCGAGGAACATGTTGTAGAGGATCGCGAACGGGACGCTGGCGATCAGCGCCGCGGCCATGAGTGAGCCCCAGTAGAAGATGTCGCCGCGCACGAGGTCGGTCGCGACGCCGAGGGTCACCGGCACCTGCGACTCGGTGGAGATGAAGGTCAGCGCATAGATGAATTCCTGCATCGTCAGCGTGAAGGTGAAGATGACGACGGTCAGGATTCCCGGCACCGACACGGGCAGGATCACCTTGACGAATGCGCCGAGCAGGCTGCAGCCGTCGACGATCGCCGCTTCCTCGATCGCCCTCGGCACCGACTTGAAGAAGCCCATCATCAGCCAGGTGCAGAACGGGATAGTGAAGGTCGGATACACCAGCACCAGCGACCAGAGGGAGTCCTGCAAGCCGAGCAGCGAGATCACGCGCGCGAGCGGCAGGAAGAGCAGCGTCGGCGGCACGAGGTAGGTGAGGAAGATGGCGATGCCGAGATTCTCGGACTTGCGCCCGCCCATGCGCGCCAGGCTGTAGCCCGCCGGCACCGCGGTCACCAGGGTGATCGCCACCACCGCCAGGCCGATGATGAGCGAGTTCTCCACCCACCGGACGAACGCGGTCTGGCTGAACAGCAGGTTGACGTGCTCCAGCGTCGGCGGCTCGTTGAACACGAACGGATTGAAGTCGAGGTTGTAGAGGTCGCTGTCGCGCTTGAACGCGGTGATCACCATCCAGTAGAAGGGAAACGCGGCGAACACGAGCAGGCCCACGAGCGCGCCGACGAAGCCGCTTTCCCCAAAGAATTTTCTCAACATTAGATTTCGCGCCGCCGCAGATAGCGCAGCAGGAAGAACGTCGCCACCAGCAGGAACGGGAAGAAGTAGAGCGAGATCGCGGCGCCGCGCCCGACGTCGCCTGACAGGATGCCGACCTGGAAGGCGAGGGAGCCCAGCACCTGGGTGCTGTTAGTCGGGCCGCCCTTGGTGACCAGGTACACGACGCTCATGTCGGTGAACGTGAACACCAGGCCGAACAGCATCGCCACCATCATGATCGGCAGGATCACCTTGACGAATGCGCCGAGCAGGCTGCAGCCGTCGACGATCGCCGCTTCCTCGATCGCCCTCGGCACCGACTTGAAGAAGCCCATCATCAGCCAGGTGCAGAACGGGATAGTGAAGGTCGGATACAC
>DASYPG010000453.1:0-14626 GCA_036006885.1 Burkholderiales bacterium
GCGTGAACGCTCGGTATGGCTCGCGTGAACAGTCCGTGGCTGTCCGAGTAGAATCCCCGGCCCCATGAGCGTGACGCTCGGCTGGATCCTCGCCGCGAGCTTCGTCGGCGGCACCCTTTCCGCCGGGCTTGCCGCCTTCTCGCTGCTGCTGCGGGCGAGCTGGGTATCCACCCTCGTTTCGTTCGCGATCGGAGCGCTGCTGGGCGCGGCGTTCCTGGAAGTGATCCCGCACGCGTTCGAGCGCGGCAACCCGCACGAGGCGGCGGCAGCCATCCTCGGCGGCATCTTCGTGTTCTTCGTGCTCGAGAAGTTGCTGCTCTGGCGCCATTGCCACACCGAGAACTGCGAAGTGCACGATCCGCACGGGGAAGAGCAGGGCGGGCACGACCACGGGCGCAGTGGCCTGCTCATCATCGTCGGCGACACCATCCACAACTTCGTCGACGGCCTGCTCATCGCCGCGGCATTCCTGCAGAGCACCGAGGTCGGCATCATCGCGGCGGTCGCGATCGTCGCGCACGAGATCCCTCAGGAGGTCGGTGACTTCCTGATCCTGCTTAACTCGGGATACAGCCGCGCCAGGGCGCTCGCGATGAACCTGCTCTCGTCCCTCGCCACGCTGGTGGGGGGGCTGATCGGCTACTTTGGGCTGCGCGCGGTGGGCGAGTGGGAGGCCGCCCTGCTCGGCTTCGTCGCGGCGAGCATGATTTACGTCGCGGTGGCGGATCTGATCCCCGGTCTGCACCGGCGCCGCCAGCTTCGCGATACGGCCTCCCAGGCCCTGCTGATCGCGCTGGGCATCGGGATGATCGCCGGGCTCCGCGTGGTCGTGGGCCATTGATCAAAAAGAACTAATCTTTCAGTAAGTTGAATTCATTTGACGGCGCCGTTTGTGCGGCGCAGAATGCGCGCGCGCATGGAACCCCGGTTCCCAGAGGCCGTCCTCGCGGCGATCTCGCAGTCCACCAACGAACTGACGCAGGGCTGGATGAGGCTGATGGCTTCGGCCCCGGCCGCCGCCGACACTTCATGGCTCGGCGCAAACTCGGCCCTGCAGGCGAGCTACCTCGAGAAGCAGACGAAGCTCTGGAGCGCGCTCATCGCCGGGCGCGCCGAGCCGGTGATCTCGCCCGAGCCCGGCGATCGGCGCTTCGCGCACCGGCAATGGAATGAAAATCCGTACTACGACTATCTCAAGCAGTCGTACCTGCTCGTTTCGCGCTATCTGGCCGAATCGGTCGAGCAGGCGACGCTCGAGCCCCTGGCGAAGGAGCGCGCGCGCTTCGCGGTAAAGCAGTGGATCGACGCCATGTGTCCGGCCAATTTCGCCGCCACCAATCCGCAGGCGCTCGAGCACGCGCTCGAAACGCGCGGCGAGAGCCTGGCGCGCGGGCTGGGCCAGCTCCTCGCCGATGTCCAGCGCGGCCGTATCAGCCAGACCGACGAGAGCGTGTTCGAGGTCGGCCGCAACCTTGCGGTGACCCCGGGGCAGGTGGTGTACGAGAACGAGCTGATCCAGCTCATCCAGTACGCGCCGAGCACCGCCGAGGTGGCGACGCGCCCGCTGGTGATCGTCCCGCCCTGCATCAACAAGTACTACATCCTGGACCTGCAGCCGGAGAATTCGTTCGTGGCGCATGCCGTCGCGGGCGGCAATACGGTATTCATGGTCTCCTGGCGCAACGTGGGCGCGGAGCAGGGCCGCCTGACCTGGGACGACTATCTCGAGCTCGGGGTGTTTACCCCGCTGCGCGTCGCCCGCGAGATCGCGCAGAGCGACCAGGTCAACGCGCTCGGGTTCTGCGTGGGAGGGACGCTTCTCGGTGCCGCGCTTGCTGTACTAACCAACAAAAGTGAAGAATTGGTGTCGAGCGCGACGTTTCTCGCCACGATGCTCGACTTCACCGAGGCCGGGCAGATCGGCCTGTTCGTCGACGAGGCGATGGTCGCGGCGCGCGAGGCGACCATCGGAAAGGACGGGATCCTGCCGGGGTCGGACCTCGCTTTCGTCTTTTCCAGCCTGCGCTCGAATGACCTGGTCTGGCCGTACGTGGTGAGCAACTATCTCCTGGGCGAGACCCCGGCGGCGTTCGACATCCTCCACTGGAACGCCGACAGCACCAATCTGCCGGGACCGATGTACTGCTACTACCTGCGCAATACGTACCTTTCGAACCGGCTGCGTGAGCCGGGCGCACTCACAAATTGCGGCGCGCCGGTCGATCTCGGCGCCGTCGAGATGCCGCTGTTCGTGCTGGCGACGCGCGAGGACCACATCGTGCCCTGGCGCTCGGCCTACCGCACGCTCGGGCTTCTCGGCGGGACGGACAAGACTTTCGTGCTCGGCGCGAGCGGCCACATCGCCGGCGTGGTCAATCCCGCGGCGAAGAACCGCCGCAGCTACTGGACTGCGGAGCGCTATCCGCCAGAGCCGGAGGATTTCCTTCAGATCGCCACGGAGAATCGGGGTAGCTGGTGGCCGGCCTGGAGCGAATGGCTCGCGCGCCACGGCGGCGGGAAGCGCGCTGCACCTTCGGCGCCTGGAAGTGTCCAATACACACCCATCGAAGCGGCCCCCGGCCGCTACGTGAAACAACGAATCCACTAGGAGATCGTCATGGAAGAGATCGTGATCGTCGGCGCGGCGCGCACCCCGATCGGCAAGTTCGGCGGCAGCCTCGCCAGGACGCCGGCCTCCGAGCTGGGCGCGCTCATCATCCGCAAGGTGCTCGAGCGCGCGGGCGTCGCGCCCGAGCAGGTTTCCGAGGTCATCATGGGCCAGGTGCTGACCGCGGGCGTGGGACAGAATCCGGCGCGCCAGGCGGCGATCAAGGCGGGCATCCCGTACATGGTCCCTGCGATGACCATCAACAAGGTCTGCGGCTCGGGCCTGCAGGCCGCCATGCTCGGCGCGCAGGCGATTGCGCACGGCGACTCCGATATCGTGGTCGCCGGTGGACAGGAATCGATGAGCCTCTCGCCGCACGTGCTCAACGGCTCGCGCGACGGCTTCCGCATGGGCGACGCCAAGATGGTCGACACCATGATCGTCGACGGGCTGTGGGACGTCTTCAACCAGTACCACATGGGCGTCACCGCGGAAAACGTGGCGAAGGAATACGCGGTTACGCGCGAGGAGCAGGACGAGTTCGCGGTCGCGAGCCAGAACAAGACCGAGGCGGCGCAGAAGGCCGGCAAGTTCAGGGACGAGATCGTCCCGGTTGAAATTCCATCCAGGAAGGGGCCGGTCGTCTTCGCCGACGACGAGTACCCGCGCCACGGCGCGACCCTCGACGCGATGAAGAGCCTGCGGCCCGCGTTCGACAAGAACGGCACGGTGACCGCAGGCAACGCCTCGGGCATCAACGATGGCGCTGCGGCAGTAGTTTTGTGTACTTTGAAAAAATCAAAGGAACTCGGTCTCAAGCCGATTGCGCGCATCAAGGCGTTCGCCTCCGCGGGCGTGGATCCGAAATACATGGGCATGGGGCCGGTGCCGGCCTCCAAGCGCGCGCTCTCGCGCGCCGGCTGGGAGCCGAAAGACCTTGATCTCCTGGAGATCAATGAGGCCTTCGCCGCGCAGGCGATCGCGGTCAACCGCCAGATGGGCTGGGACACGAAGAAGGTGAACGTGAACGGCGGCGCCATCGCGCTCGGTCATCCGATCGGCGCCTCGGGCGCGCGCGTGCTGGTCACGCTGCTCCACGAAATGCAGAAACGAGACGCGCGGAGGGGCCTCGCGTCGCTTTGCATCGGCGGCGGCATGGGGGTCGCGCTTGCCGTCGAACGCTAGGAAAGGAAAGCAGACCATGAAGCAGGAAGCCGACGTCATCGAAGCTGCGCAGGACGAAGCATGGCGTGACCGATCGCGGCCGCTCATCTCGCGCATCGCCTTCGTTTCAGGCGGGATGGGCGGCATCGGCAGCGCGATCTGCCAGCGCTTCGCGCAATCGGGCCACACCGTGGTGGCGGGCTGCCTGCCCGAATACGAACGCAAGCAGGAGTGGCTCGATGCGATGCGCGCGCAGGGCTTCAAGGTGCACGCCGCCGAGGGCGATGTGGCGGACTTCGATTCGTGCGCCGAGATGTTCTACAACGTGCGCTCGGTGGTGGGCCCCGTCGACATCCTGGTGAACAACGCCGGCATCACGCGCGACTCGGTGTTCAAGCGCATGACCGAGCAGGACTGGATGGCGGTGATCAACACCAACCTGAACAGCGTGTTCAACGTCACCCGCCAGGTGATCGACGGAATGAGCGAGCGCGGCTGGGGACGCATCATCAACATCTCCTCGGTGAACGCGCTCAAGGGCCAGTTCGGCCAGACCAACTATTCGGCCGCGAAGGCCGGGATGGCGGGCTTCGCCAAGGCGCTGGCGCAGGAGGTTGTCAAGAAAGGGGTGACAGTCAACACCGTGTCGCCCGGTTACGTGGAGACCGACATGGTGATGGCGATCCGGCAGGAGATCCGCGACCAGATCGTCGCCAACATCCCCATGGGGCGGCTCGCCCGGCCCGAGGAAATCGCCGCCGCGGTGGCCTTCCTGGCCTCCGAGGAGGCGGGGTACATCACCGGCGCCAACATCTCGGTCAACGGCGGCATGCACATGATGTAGACTGGCCGATCCCACGGAAGGCGCGCCTGGAGGAGGCCATGGCAAAGCAAAGGATCGCCGTTGTTACCGGTGGCATGGGTGGTCTCGGCGAAACGATCTCGACCAAGATGGCCGACGCGGGCTACCGCGTGGTCGCCACCTATTCGCCCTCGAACACGAAGTACCGCTCGTGGCTGGAGGAGATGAAGGGCCGCGGCTACAACTTCGCGGCGTTCCCGGTGGACGTGGTCGACTACGACGATTGCGCGCGCAAGGTGCACACGATCCAGACCGAGGTCGGAGCGGTCGACATCCTGGTGAACAACGCCGGCATCACGCGCGACATGACCTTCAAGAAGATGACCAAGCCCGACTGGGACGCGGTGATGCGCACCAACGTCGACTCGTGCTTCAACATGACCAAGCAGGTGATGGACGGCATGGTCGAGCGCAGCTGGGGCCGCGTCATCAACGTGTCGTCGGTGAACGGGCAGAAGGGCGCGTTCGGCCAGACCAACTACTCAGCGGCCAAGGCTGGCATCCACGGCTTCACCAAGGCGCTGGCGCTCGAGGTGGCGCGCAAGGGCGTCACAGTGAACACCATCTCGCCCGGCTACATCGGCACCAAGATGGTAACGGCGATACCGAAGGAAATCCTGGACTCGAAGATCCTGCCGCAGATTCCGATCGGGCGCCTCGGCAAGCCCGATGAAGTCGCCGGGCTGATCATCTATCTGTGCTCCGAGGAAGCGGCATTCGTGACTGGCGCCAACATCTCCATCAACGGCGGCCAGCACATGTATTGAGGAGCAGACAAAGGAGTAGACTGAGGCCCATGGCCGCACAGCCGACCCGCGAGGCGAAGATGGAGAACCAGCTCCGCCTGATCAAGAAGTATCCCAACCGGCGCCTATACGACACCAAGACGTCGAGCTACATCACGCTCGCGGACGTGAAGCAGATGGTGCTGAAGCAGGAGGAGTTTCAGGTGGTCGACGCAAAGAGCGGCGACGACCTCACGCGCCAGATCCTGCTGCAGATCATCCTCGAAGAGGAGTCGGGCGGCGCGCCGATGTTCTCGAGCGACCTGCTGTCGCAGATGATCCGCTCCTATGGCAACGCCATGCAGGGCATGATGGGCGGCTATCTGGAGCGCAACGTACGCGCCTTCCAGGATATCCAGAAGGCGCTGCAGGAGCAGTCGCAGCGCATGTACGGCGACAACTCGCGCGCGTCGCAGGACTTGTGGGCCCAGTTCATGAACCTCCAGGGCCCGGCGATGCAGAGCCTGATGCAGGCCTACATCGAGCAGAGCCAGAAGGTGTTCGCGCAGTTCCAGGAGCAGATGCAGAGCCAGGCGCGAAACATGTTCACCGGCCTTTCCTTCCCCGGCTTCCCGTCTGGCCAGCAGAAGAGCGATAACGACAAAACCTAGGATTGGTTTTGTCTCGTTAGGCTGTCCCAAGGCTCTGGTCGATTCGGAGCGCATCCTCACGCAGCTGCGCGCCGAGGGCTATGCCACGTCGCCGACCTATGCGGGCGCCGACCTCGTGATCGTCAACACCTGCGGCTTCATCGACGCGGCGGTGCGGGAATCCCTCGACGCGATCGGCGAAGCGCTCGCGGAGAACGGAAAAGTGGTGGTGACCGGCTGTCTGGGGGTCAAACAAGAATTAATAAGGGACAATCATCCGTCGGTGCTCGCCATCACCGGGCCGCACGACACGGCAGGCGTGATGAAGGCGGTGCACGCTCATCTGCAAAAGCCGCATGATCCGTACACCGACCTCGTTCCGCCGCAGGGCATCAAGCTCACCCCGGCGCACTACGCCTATCTGAAGATCGCGGAGGGCTGCAACCACCGTTGCACGTTCTGCATCATTCCATCCATGCGCGGCGATCTCGTGTCGCGCCCGATCGGCGAGGTGATGCAGGAAGCCGAGAATCTCGTAACGAGCGGAGTGAAGGAGCTGCTGGTGATTTCGCAGGACACCAGCGCCTACGGGGTGGACGTCAAATATCGCACTGGTTTCGTCCACGGGAGGCCTACGAAAACCAGGATGGTCGACCTTTGCCGTGGGCTCGGCGAGCTTGGTGTCTGGGTGCGGCTGCACTATGTCTATCCGTACCCGCATGTCGACGAGGTGATCCCGCTGATGGCCGAGGGAAAGATTGTTCCCTATCTCGACGTGCCGTTCCAGCACGCGGCGCCGCGCATCCTGAAGCTCATGAAGCGGCCGGCGAGCGCGGAGAAGGTGCTGGAACGCATCCGCGCCTGGCGCGCGAGCTGCCCGGAGATCGCGCTCCGCAGCACATTCATCGTCGGATTTCCGGGGGAAACGGAACAAGAGTTTTCCGATTTGCTGGAGTTTCTGGAAGAAGCCCAACTCGACCGCGTCGGCTGCTTCGCCTATTCGCCGGTCGAGGGCGCCGCCGCCAACGACTTGCCGGGCGCGGTTCCGGACGAGCTCAAGGAAGAGCGGCGCGCGCGGTTCATGCAGGCGCAGGCGGGTATAAGCTTGACCAAGCTCAAAGCGCGGATCGGTAAGACCCTTACGGTGCTGGTCGACGAGCCGGGGGTCGGGCGCTCCAAGGCGGACGCGCCGGAGATCGACGGCGTGGTGCGCTACGACATGGACGGAAAAAGGACGGGCGGCAAGGTCGGCGAATTTGCCGAGATATTGATCGATCGTGCGGATGAGCACGATCTCTACGGGAGATTGCAATGAACCCACGGGATGTGAGTCAGCGCGAAGTAGTGGTGGTTTCGGGTGCACGTACTGCCATCGGCGACTACGGTGGTGCGCTGAAAGAGCTCGCGGCTACGCGGCTCGGTGCGACCGCGATCAAGGAGGCGGTGGCGCGCTCGAAGGTCGCGCCGGAAAGCGTCGGCCATGTCGTGATGGGCAGCGTCATCCACGGCGAGGCGAAGGACATGTATCTCTCGCGGGTCGCCGCAGTCGAAGCCGGCATTCCGGTCGGGACACCGTGCCTCACGGTGAACCGCCTGTGCGGCTCGGGCCTGCAGGCGATCGTCTCGGCGAGCCAGCACATCCTGCTCGGCGACTGCGACGTCGCCGTGGCGGGCGGCGCCGAGAGCATGAGCCGCGCGGCGTACTTCCTGCCCACGGGGCGCTGGGGCCAGCGCATGGGCGACGCCGCGGTGGTCGATGCGATGGTCGGCGCGCTGCACGATCCCTTCGGCCACGGCCACATGGGCGTGACCGCGGAGAACATTGCGGCGAAATACGGCTTTACGCGCGAGCAGCAGGATCAGTTCTCCGTCGAGTCCCACCGCCGGGCGGCGAGGGCGATGGAGCAGGGTCTGTTCAAGAGTCAGATCGTGCCGATCGAGCTCAAGACGAAGAAGGGCGTGGAGCAGTTCACCACCGACGAGCACGTGCGCAAGGACATCAAGCCCGAGGATATGGCGAAGCTGAAGACCGTGTTCAAGAAGGACGGCAGCGTAACCGCCGGCAATGCTTCCGGAATCAACGACGCGGGCGCCGCGGTTGTCCTCATGGATGCACAAGCGGCAAAACGGCAAAACATCAAACCTCTTGCCCGCCTCGTGGCGTATGCGCACGCGGGCGTCGAGCCCCAGTTGATGGGCCTCGGCCCGATCCCGGCGGTGCGCCGCGTGTTCGAGAAGGCCGGGCTCAAGCCCGCCGACATGGATGTGGTCGAGTCGAACGAGGCCTTCGCGGTGCAGGCCATGGCCGTGACGAAGGATCTCGGCCTCGACCCGGCCAGGGTAAACCCTAATGGCGGCGCGGTCGCCCTCGGGCACCCGATCGGCGCGACCGGCGCCATCCTCACGGTAAAGGCGCTCTACGAGCTCGAGCGCATCGGCAAGCGCTACGCGCTGGTCACAATGTGCATCGGCGGCGGGCAGGGCATCGCCGCGATCTTCGAGCGCACCTAGCATTTTCTACAATTAGGGCGACGCTGCATCGAGTTTGACGTTGTTCCGCGTCGGGTTGCGCATAAGCAGTTAGGATTTTGGCCATGCGCCGCAAACCCCGTGTCGGACTCGCCCTGGGCTCGGGGAGCGCGCGCGGCTGGGCGCACATCGGGGCGATCCGCGCCCTGGAGGAGCGCGGCATCAAGCCGGACCTGGTCTGTGGCACCTCGATCGGCGCGCTGGTGGGCGCGGCCTACGCCTCGGGCGAGCTCGACCGGCTGGAGCATTGGGTCACCGGCCTTGCCTGGACCACGGTGGTGCGGCTGATGGACCTCACCTGGCGCGGCGGCCTGATCCGCGGACAGCGGCTGTTCACGCTCTTTCGCACCATCTTCCAGGACCGGGACATCGACGGCCTGCCGATTCCGTATGGCGCGGTGGCGACCGAGCTGTACTCGGGCCGCGAGCTCTGGCTCCGGCACGGGAACCTGCTCGACGCGGTGCGCGCCTCCTGTGCGATGCCGGGGCTGTTCACCCCGGTGATCCGCGAGGGCGAGGTGGTGGTCGACGGCGGCCTGGTCAACCCGGTGCCGGTGTCGATGTGCCGCGCGCTCGGCGCGGAAGTGGTGATCGCCATCGATCTCTCGTGGGGGAAGCTCGGGCCCTACCGCGATCGTGGCAGGACGGTCGCGCCGCGCGAGATGCCGGGATGGCTCGCGCGGCTGCGGCCGGGCTGGGTGGAGAAGAAATCCAAGGTCGAGGACCGCACCGCGATCCCCTCGATCTTCGAGGTGTTCAGCACCTCGCTCGACGTGGTGGAAATGCGCGTCGCGCGCAGCCGTCTTTCGGGCGATCCGGCCGACGTGCTGATCACGCCGCTGCTGCCCGACTTCGCCACCATGGATTACCACCGCGCGCAGGAGGCGATCGAAGAAGGCCGCACCGCGGTGGAGCGCATGGGCCCGCTGCTCGACCAGATCGTCGGCTGACGGCGCGTGGAGCTCACGCTCCCGGTGGCCGCCGCGGTGCTCGGCGCGGCGCTGTTGCACGCGACGTGGAACACGCTCGTCAAGGCTTCCGAGGACAAGGAGCTCGACACCTACGCGGTCGCGGCGGGATCGGGAGTTTTGGCCCTAATCATTATTCCCATTCTCCCTGCGCCCGCGTCGGCGTCGTGGCCGTGGCTCGCCGGCTCGGCGGCGGTGCACATCCTCTACTTCGTGTTCCTCGCGGGAGCCTACCGGTACGGGGAGCTTTCGTACGTGTACCCGGTCATGCGCGGCGGCGGGCCGATGATCGTGGCGGCGAGCGGCGCCGCGATATTCGCCGAAGCGCTGAGCGGCGGTCAGTGGTTCGGCGCGCTGCTGGTGTGCGGCGGCATCGTCGCGTTCGCTTCGGGCGCGCACGACCGTCGTGCAACCCTGTTCGCGCTCGCCAATGCCGTGGTGATCGGCGCCTACACCCTCATCGACGCCCAGGGCGCGCGGGCCTCGGCCGCGCCGCTGAGCTACACGCTGTGGTTCTTCGCCGCGAACGCGCTTGTGATCATCGCTCTGGGCATGCTGAAGCGCGGCCGCGCGGTGCCGCGCTATCTGCGACGGCACTGGGGGCGCGCGTTGCTCGGCGGCGCGTGCAGCGTCGGTTCGTACGGCATCGCGCTTTGGGCGATGACGCGCGCGCCCGTGGCGCTGGTGGCCGTGCTGCGGGAGACCTCGGTGATTTTCGCCGCAGTCCTCGCGGCGCTGGTGCTGAAGGAAAAGCTGACGCGCCGGCGGCTCTTTGCCACCGGCGCGGTCCTGGCAGGATTGATCTGCCTGAAGCTCTAGGCGGGCTGCAGCTTTCCGTCGATCAGCTTGACGCGCTGGCCCGGCTGGTAGCCCGGCGCGACGTCGCTGCGCACGGTCTCGTTCGTGCCGTCGTCGCGGTGCACGTCGACCTCCCAGTGCGTGGTGCCGCGCGCCTGCTTCTCGATCGCGTGGCCGGCGAAGGCGCCGCCCGCTGCGCCGAGCACCGTAATGACCTTCTGCGAGCCGTGGCCCTTGCCGATCTGGTTGCCGAGCACCGCTCCCGCGATGCCGCCCGCGACCGGCCCGAGCGCCGTGCCCTCGCCGGCATCCTTTACCTCGCGCACCGCCTGGACGGTGGCAAAGTTGCCCGGCTGGGCCACCGGTTTCGGCGTTTCGACGGCCTGCGCCGGAGCTTGCGCGTACGGCGGCGGGGGCGGCGGCGTGCCGTAGTCGTTGTAGGCGACGGGTGCGCTCGGGCGAGGCGTCGCCCGCTTCACCTGGGCTTTCTTCGGCGAAGCAGGGTGCGCAATGGCGGGTTCGACCGGCTTCGCAATCTCGGCCGGAACCTGCACGGAGGCCTGCTCCTGCGGCGCTGTCTCCTGCTTCTGCGAGCCCAACGAGTGCGGGATGAGGCCGGTGAGCGAGGCCACCCCGACCGCGGATAAGACGGTCACAGAGATCGCGGCGGCGGTGAGCAGCGGATGAAGGCGGCGGGTGTTCGTTTCCATTGCTTGTTCTCCGTTGAATGCAGATCGAACACTGCGCAGGTTACGGAGAACGCCCGCAGGGTGCCGTAAGCGAGTGTTACCGGTTGTTACTCCGGCCGCATGTGCGGGAAAAGAATGACGTCGCGGATGCTTGCACTGTCAGTCAGCAGCATGACCAGGCGATCGATGCCCATACCCGCGCCAGCGGTGGGGGGAAGGCCGTATTCGAGGGCGCGGATGTAATCGGCGTCGTAGTACATGGCCTCCTGGTCGCCCGCCTCCTTGGCTTTCGACTGCTCGAGGAAGCGCGCCGCTTGGTCTTCGGGATCGTTCAGCTCGGAGAAGCCGTTGGCGATCTCCTTGGCGTCGATGAAGAGCTCGAAGCGGTCGGTGAGCTCCGGGTCCGAGTCGCGCCGCCGCGCGAGCGGCGACACCTCGGCAGGGAAGTCGGTCACGAAGGTGGGCTGAATGAGGTGTTTCTCAGCCAGCGTTTCGAACAGCATGAGCTGTAGTGCCCCCCAGCCTTGGTGCGCCGAGTGCTCGACGCCATGGCGGTCGAGCTGACCGGACAAAAAGGCGCGATCACGCAGATCCCCGCGCACTCCATTCTGGCGAAGCGCCTCAGGAATCGGCAGGCGCGCGAACGGTCTCCCGATCTGCAGTTCCTTGCCTTGATAGGTGATGACGTCGCGTCCCGCGGCTGCGCGCACCAAGCGCTCCGTGAGGCTCATCATGTACTGCCAGTCCTCATAGGCGCAGTACCACTCGAGCATCGTGAATTCGGGGTTGTGGCGGGTGGAGATGCCTTCGTTGCGGAAATTGCGGTTGATCTCAAACACACGTTCAATCCCGCCAACCACGAGGCGCTTCAGATAAAGCTCGGGTGCGATGCGGAGATATAGATCCAGGTCGAGCGCGTTATGGTGCGTCTTGAACGGCCGTGCCGCCGCGCCACCGGGAATCGGCTGCATCATCGGGGTCTCGACTTCGAGGTAGCCTTCGCCGCGAAGCTCGTCGCGGATCTTTTGGATGATGCGGCTGCGCGTGAGAAATACGTCTTTCGCCTCCGGGGTCACGATCAAATCGACGTACCGCTGACGGTAGCGCGTCTCCTGATCGGCCAGTCCGTGGAACTTCTCTGGAAGCGGCCGCAGCGCCTTGCTTATGAGGCGGATGGCTTTCGCATTGACCGTAAGCTCTCCCTTCATCGTCTTGAACAGGACCCCTTCGGCACCGACGATGTCGCCCAGATCCCAGTGCTTGAAGTCCTCGTAGCCCGGTGTTTCCTGTGTGATGTAGAGCTGGATGCGACCGGAGCCATCCTGCAGCGTGGCGAAGCTTGCCTTGCCCATCACGCGTTTCAGCATCATGCGGCCGGCGACGACCGCGGGAGGCCCGGCCTTTTCGAGCGCCTCCTTGTCCATGCCGCCGTGCGAGGCGTGCAGCGCGGATGCGTGGTCGCGCTTGCGGAAATCGTTGGGGTAGGCGTTGCCTTTCGCGCGCAGCGCTTTCAACTTCTCCCGCCGCTCTTCGATGAGCTTGTTGTCGTCGTCCATGTCAGCGCACCCGGTCGCGGGCGTATTCGTCGTCGGTGGAGTGCGCGCCGAAGCCGCGCAGGCCGAAGCGCTCGACCACCGCGTTCTTCGTCTTCAGCGCCGCGAAAGCCGCGTCGGTTCCGCCGCCCTCGGCCAACGCGTCGGCGAGGAGCTCCTGGCGAAGCTCCTTGTAGATGGCCTGCGCGTGCTTCGCCATCGCCGCGCCGGCGTGCGAGGCGTTGCCGTAGACCTTAAGCGCGATGGAAGCGATGCCCGCGGTGGCGAGGGCGATCTTGTCGGACTCGGCGCGCGAGGCTTCGAACGAGAGCGTCGCGTCGTGCTCCGCGCCCAGGCGCGTGAGGAGCGAGCGCGAGCCGGGCGAGGAGAGCTCCTCGTCGGCGTTGATGAGCACCGTGAGCGTGCCGTAGTCGCGAGAGTCGAGCGCCCTCAGCATCGCGACCGCGTGCAGGATCACCGCGATGCCCTGCTTGCAGTCGGCGATGCCGAGGCCGTAGGCGCGCTCGCCGTCGACGCGGAACGGCTGCTTCACGAGCAAGCCTCGCGGATACACCGTGTCCATGTGCGCGATCAGCAGGATGCGCTTTGCGCCACTCCCCTTGAACGTCCCGCGCACCATCCGGCCGATGCGCTCCGGCGTGTCCTCCATCTTGTAAACGTCGGCCGGCTCGACCAGCTCGACCTCGCCGCCGAGGCTCTTCAGCCGCCCGGCGATGAGCTGCGCGATGCGCTCCAGGCCCTCGAGGTCGCGGCTGCCGGACTCGATCGACACCAGCTCCTTGAGCGTGTCGAGCAGCGGCCCCTTCTGCGTGCGCGCCTGCGAAAGAACCGCATCCACTTGCTGCGCAAACCCGGCAGCAGACAAGAACAGCATGAAAACGAAAAGCGCAAACCGCATCCTCAGACTCCCTGTTTCAGGCTGGCGGTGATGAAGTCGTCGAGGTCGCCGTCGAGCACGCGCTGCGTGTCGCCCTTCTCGACGCCGGTGCGCAGGTCCTTGATGCGCGACTGGTCGAGCACGTAGGAGCGGATCTGGTGGCCCCATTCGATGTCGGTCTTCTGCGAGGCGAGCTTGTCCGCCTCGGCGGTGCGCTTGCGCAGCTCGAGCTCGTAGAGGCGGGATTTCAGCATCGACATGCATTCGGCGCGGTTGCGGTGCTGCGAGCGGTCGTTCTGGCTCTGCACCACGATGCCGCTCGGGAGGTGGGTGATGCGGACCGCCGACTCGGTCTTGTTGACGTGCTGGCCGCCCGCGCCCGAGGCACGGTAGACGTCGACGCGCAGGTCGGCCGGGTTGATCTCGACCTCGATAGACTCGTCGACCTCGGGATACACGAACACGCTCGCGAACGACGTGTGGCGCCGCGCGTTGGAGTCGAAGGGGCTCTTGCGGACCAGGCGGTGCACGCCGTTCTCGCTGCGCAGGCTCCCGTAGGCGTAGTCGCCTGTGATCTTCAGCGTGGCGCTCTTGATGCCGGCCACTTCTCCGGGCGTCTGCTCGAGGATTTCGGCGCCGAAGCCTTTGCGGTCGCAGTACTTGAGGTACATGCGCATGAGCATCTGCGTCCAGTCCTGCGCCTCGGTGCCGCCGGCGCCGGCCTGGATGTCCATGAAGCAGCTGTTCGGGTCGAGCGGATTTGAGAACATGCGGCGGAACTCGAGCGCCGCCACCTCCTGCTCGAGCTTCTCCAGGTCCGCCGCCACGCCGAGGACGGTCGCGTCGTCGCGCTCGGCGCGCGCCAGCTCGAAGAGCTCCAAGGCGTCGGCGAGGCCGCCGCCGACGCGCGCGAGCGTGCCGACCACGGCTTCGAGGGCCTTCTTTTCCTTGCCGAGCTCCTGGGCGCGCTTCGGGTCTCCCCAGACCTTGGGGTCGGAGAGGTTGCTCTCTACCTCGGCCAGCCGCTTTTCCTTGCCCTCGAGGTCAAAGATACCTCCGCAGCTCGCCCGACCGGCTCTGCAGGTCGGCGAGCGACGAGGCGATCTGGTTGATGCGTTCGGCTTCCACCTTCGATTCCGTTAGCGTGATTCCATGCGCTCGCCCCAGTAGCGCACTTCCTGGCGGAAGCGCGCCTCGGCCTCG
>DASYPG010000454.1:0-7525 GCA_036006885.1 Burkholderiales bacterium
GCCTTTCTGGCCTCATCCAGCGGCGTGAGGGCGCTGTCGGCGACATCCAGAGCTTGCCTGACTAAAGACTCTGGAATGACCTCCGTGGGGGCAAGCGCCACCGCCTGCTCGATCACGTTCAGGAGTTGGCGCACGTTGCCCGGCCAGGGGGCCGTCACCAGAAGCTGCATCGCCTCCGGCGCCAGCGCCAGGCGCCCCTTGCGGTAGCGCTCGCCAAGCCGCGACAGGAAGTGATTGGTCAACAGCGGGATGTCCTCCCGGCGCTCCGAGAGCGTCGGGATGTAGAGCTTCACCACGTTCAAGCGGTAATACAGATCCTCGCGAAACTCCCCCGAGGCAATGCGCTCCTCGAGCTTGCGATGCGTGGCCGCGACCACCCGCACGTCGATGTCGTGGAACTCGTGCGAGCCCACAGGTCTGACCTTGCGCTCCTCCAAGGCCCGCAGCAGCTTCACCTGCAAGGGCAGCGGCATGTCCCCGATCTCGTCCAGAAACAGCGTCCCGCCCTGCGCCGCCTGAAAAAGCCCCCGCCGGTCCGCCACCGCCCCGGTAAAGGACCCCTTCTTGTGCCCAAAGAGCTCCGACTCCAGTAACCCCTCCGGGATCGCCCCGCAGTTCACCGCCACAAACGGGGCCTGGGCGCGCGGGCTGGCACGATGGATGGCTCTGGCTAAAAGCTCTTTCCCCGTCCCGCTCGCCCCAAAGATGCACACCGAGGCGTCCGAGGCCGCCACGCGCCGCGCCTGCGCCAGCAAGTCCTCCATCCCCGAAGAGCGCGTAATGAGCTCCGCCCTCCAGCCCTCCATGTCCCCAACGATCGGACTGGAAAGACGCATCGCCTCGGCCACCGTGTCCAGCAACACCTTGGGCTCGAAGGGCTTGGTCAAAAACGAAAACACCCCTCGGCGCGTCGCCATCACCGCCTCCGGAATGGTCCCGTGCGCCGTCAAAATCACCACCGGCAGCGACGGCGAATCCCGGTGAATGGCATCAAACAGCGCCATCCCATCCATCCCCTGCATGCGCAAATCCGTCACCACCGCCTGCGGCCGCGCCACCGACAACGCCGCCAGCGCCGCCTCCCCAGACTCCACCGCCGTCACCGCATACCCCGACGCCGTCAGCCTCATCGCAATCAACTGCAGCAAATCCTTGTCATCGTCAACCAGCAGGACACTGGAGGAGGTCATGGCTTCGCCCCCGGATTGCGACGCAACCGCTCTTCGCGGTCGAGAATGCCGCGCTCGATCGCCCTGAGCGCCTCTAGCTGCTGGCGCAGCGCCTCCTCCCGTTTGTCACGCTCCTTGTCCGCGGCCTGGCGCTCCCGCTCCGAAGCCGCCCTTTCCTTGGTGAGGCGGTCTATCTCGCGCGCGATGCGCTGACGCTCGGCTACCTGGGTCGCCAGGAATGCGGCGAAGCGGCCGGTGGCAGACCCAGACGGATCGACCATCGGCTCGAGCAGCTCCGCTGCACGCGCGTCGTCTCGCAGCGGCGCAGGCAGGCTGGCAAGCAGCGTCGCGAGGCGCAGGCGGTTGAGGGTGCCGGAGTCGCCCACAAAGGCTTGCTGGGCCGTGGCTAAGGCCGCCTTCTGGTCCGCTGCCGGCGTTCGAGCCACATTCGCGGCCTCGCGGATCACGCTGTCGACCTGGTCGACCGGCGGCTGCAGAATCGCCGGCAGCTCGGCGCAAGCCCCGAGCACCGCGGCACCCACCATCGCAAGCACGATCAGGCTCTTCACGCCGCCACCGCCAGCCTGCCGCGCGCCCTGCGCGGGAGCGTCACCCTGAAGTGCGCACCTTTCGAGCTCCGCAGCACGTCGATCCGCCCGCCGTGGGCCTCGGCGAACTCGCGCGCGATGGCAAGCCCCAGCCCGGTGCCCTCGATGCGGCCGCTCGCTTTGGCGCGGCCGCGGAAGAATGAATCGAAGATCGCCTCCCGCTCCTCGGCCGGCACGCCGGGGCCGGAATCGATGACGTCGATCACCGCATCGGCCCCGCTGCTGCGCGCGCTGACGGCGATGGTTCCGCCCGGCGGGGTGAACTTCACCGCGTTGCCGACCAGGTTGTCGACGATGGAGAAGAGCTTTTCGCCGTCGACCTCCACGGTGAGCTTGTCGAGCTCGAGCGTCAGGCTCTGCACCTTCGACTGCATGACGAGCTCGTGCGGACGCACCGCGTCGCGGATCAGGCTGTCGAGAGACAGCGGCTTCGGCGCGAGCGAGGCGGCGGCGTGGAGTGCGCGCTGGTAGTCGAGCAGGTCCTCGATCAGCCGCTGCAGCTTCACGCTGTTGTCGCGCATGATCGACACCACCTGGCGCTGGGGCGGCGCGAGCGGCCCGCCGACCTGGTCGTTGAGGAGCTCGGCGCCCTCGCGCAGCGCGGTGAGCGGAGTCTTGAGCTCGTGCGAGAGGTGGCGCAGGAAGCGGTTCTTTTCGGCCTCGAGCTCGGCGAGCCGGCGGCGCAGCCAGTCGAGCCGCTCGCCGAGCGACTGCAGGTCCTCGGGACCGCGCACCGTGATCCGGCGCGCGAAGTCCGCGCCGCCGAGCTGCCGGATCGCCGCGTCCAGCTCGGCGATCGGGCGCGAGATGTAGCGCGTGAGGGCGAGCGAGATGGTCAACACGACCGCGGTGCTGAAGATGACGAGCAGAATGAGCTGGCGCTGCACCGTTTCGGCGCTGTGCCGCAGGCGCAGCACCTCGCGGTCGGCCACCATGTAGCTGATGGCGAGCACTTCCTGCGCGTTTTCGGCCAGCTCCGCGGTCAGCCGACCGACCCGGCGCGGATCGCCCTTGCGCCAGGGCTCCATGCTGAGGCTCTCGTAGAGGCCCTGCTCCCGCTCCACGGTTTTCTTGAGCGCGACGAGCTGCTGTTCCTCGAGCGGCAGCAACATCAGCTCGTCGGCCACCTGCTTGAAGCTGCGGTGCACGCGCACGTAGTCGGCCGCGAGCTCGGTATCGTTCACCACCGCCATCTGCTGGGCGAGGCGCTCGATCGAGCCGATGCGGTTCACGAGCGAGCGGCTGGCGCGCGCCGCCTGCGAGGCGCTATACACTGCGTTACGGCTTTGCTCGGTGAGCCGCTCGGTGTTCCAAGCCGAATACGCGAGCGCGCCGACGAGCGGCAGCGCGACCAGGGTGAACCCCGCGAGGAGCAGTCCAAGGAACGACCGGGGATAACCCATGTCCTTATAATCTCTCGCGAAAAGCTATTGTTAGCGGATCCATGTCCCTGCCCCAAGCGCCCCGGATCTATCTCGTCGCGGCGGTCGCCTCGAACGGAATCATAGGCGCAAATGGCGCCCTGCCGTGGCGCCTGCCGGAGGATCTGCAGCACTTCAAGCGCATTACGATGGGCCATCCGGTCATCATGGGGCGCAGGACCTGGGAGTCGCTCAAGGGACCACTGCCGGGCCGCGACAACATCGTGGTCACGCGGAGCGCCGGCTACGAGGCGCCCGGCGCGGCCGTGGCGAGCTCGCTGGAAGCCGCGCTGGCGCTATGTCTGGGCGAGCCGGTGGTGTTCGTGATCGGCGGCAGCCGCCTCTTCGCCGAGTCGCTGCCCCTCGCCGCCGGCCTGGTGATGACCGAGATCTACAAGGACTTCGAAGGCGACACCTGGTTTCCGCAGTACGAGCGCTCGCGCTGGAAGGAAACCCAGCGCGAGCGGCACGCTACCGCGGAAGGGATGAAGTTCGACTTCGTGCTTTATGAGCCGACCTGAACGCCGACCTGAACGCCGGCCTGACCTGCTGCGATCTTGGACTCAAAGACCCGCACTTCCGGCAGCGGGAAGCCGTTGAACTGGCTCGCGTAAGCCGTGGTGTAGGCGCCGGCGTTGCGGATGTAGATGAAGTCGCCCTCCTGCAGGTCGGAGGGCAGCGGCTCGTCGCGCACCACGACATCGACCGAGTCGCAGGTCGGGCCGCCGACGGTCCAGGGCACGTCCGGGCCCGAGCGGTCGCTGCGGATGCGGTATTTCAAGCCTTCGCTCGACTCGATCACCCCACCGAAGAGGCCCGCGTCCCAGTGCATCCAGCGCTTGCCGGCGCGCGTCGCGGTTCCCAGCACGCGGCACACGAAGTAGCCCGCGTCGGACACGAGGTAGCGGCCCGGCTCGGCGATCACTTGGACGTCCTCGGGAAAGGCCTTCAGCCCTTCATTCACCACCTCGCCGATCACCTCGATCGACGGAATCGGCTTGACGTGGCGCACCGGGTAGCCGCCGCCGATGTTGAGCAGGCGCGGCTTGAGGCCCGCCTTTGCCATGAAGTCGAACAGCGCGCGCGCTTTCTCCAGTGCGACGCGCCAGTTTTCCGGGTTGCGGCATTGCGAACCGACATGGAAGGTCACGCCGGCGAGGTCCGCGCCGAGCTTCGCCGCTGCGGCGACGATCTCGCGTGCGTCGCCCGCGCCCGCGCCAAACTTGCCGGAGAGCGGCCAGTCGGCGCCGATGTTGGGCGTAGCGATGCGCAAGTAGAGCTTGGCGTCGCCCTTGGTTTCGTGGACGCGCCGCAGCTCGTCGACGCTGTCGACCACGAACCACTCCACGCCCTTCGCTGCCGCGTAGGCGATCGAGTCGCGCGATTTGACCGGGTTGGAATAGAACACTTCCGCCGCCGGAACGCCCAGGCTCGTCAGCAGATCCAGCTCCTGCGTCGACGCCATCTCGAAGCCCGCGCCCTCCTGTGCCAGCACCTTGACCACGCGCCGGTCCGGGTTCGCCTTGACCGCATAGTGCGGCCGCACGCGCGGCATGGCCGCGCGGAAACGCCTGACTTTGTCTCGCACGATGGCCGTGTCGAGGATCAGGAACGGGTGGGTGTACTTTTGGCGTGCTGACTGGCGCACGATCTCGAAGTCGAGGCTGACCTCGGGATGCGTGTCGAAGAGCTGTTCTTGCGGTTGCTGCTTTGGAAGCGCGGCTTTGCGCGCGATGCTACTGCGGTCCCCCATCAAAGTTCTCCTTGGTGTGGAACTAAGTTTCCGGAATGTCCCGAACGCACACTGCGTATGCCATGCCGCCTCTGCCCCTGCTTCTCATGATGACCTCCTTTTCCTCGCTGAATCCAAAAGGAAAAAAACTTGAGCGGAGTATAGGGACATGACCCCGCGTGTCAAGCGCTTTTTTGGCTGTTTGCGACCGTTTTGCGGAGCGGTTCGCGCACGCGCGCTAGATGCGCGGCAGCGTCACTCCGCGCTGTCCCTGATACTTGCCGCCGCGGTCGCGATACGACGTCTCGCAGGGCTCGTCCGACTCGATGAAGATCACTTGCGCCACGCCTTCGTTCGCGTAGATGCGGGCCGGCAGCGGCGTCGTGTTGGAGAACTCGAGCGTGACGTGGCCTTCCCATTCCGGCTCCAGCGGCGTGACGTTCACGATGATCCCGCAGCGCGCATAGGTGGATTTACCCAGGCAGATCGTGAGCACATTGCGCGGGATGCGGAAGTACTCCACGGTCCGGGCGAGGGCGAAGGAGTTCGGTGGAATGATGCAGACCTCGCCCTTGTAGTCGACGAAATTCTTTTCGTCGAAGTGCTTCGGGTCGATGATCGTCGAGTTGACGTTGGTGAAGATCTTGAATTCGGTGGAGCAGCGGATGTCGTAGCCGTAGCTCGAGGTGCCGTAGGAGACGATCCTGCGGCCGTCGCGCGACTTCACCTGCGTCGGCTCGAAGGGCTCGATGATCGCCTTCTCCGCCGCCATGCGCCGAATCCATTTGTCTGATTTGATGGTCATTCTTTTCTCCGTTGACTAGACTTTATCCCATGGCTTCAGGCCCGCAGCCTTGGCCGTTCTCCGTACGGCCGTTGACGCCGCATCTCGGCGCCGAGATCCGCGGCATCGAGCTGGCGCGGGCGCTGCAGGACGAGGTTTTTCGCGCGCTGTACCGGGCGTTCCTGCGCCACCAAGTGCTGCTCTTCCCGCCTCAGGATCTTCCGCCCGCACGGCAGGTAGCGCTGGCACGCTGTTTCGGCGAAGTGCAGGTCCACGTGATGAATCAGTATCACGCCGAGGGCCATCCGGAGCTCTACCGGCTCTCGAATCTTGACGAGCACGGCAAGCCCAGTGGCCGCCATCCGGACAAGGGAACCCTTGCGTGGCATACCGACGGCTCCTGGCAGGAGGTCACCGGGCAGGCCACCCTCATCTACGGCGAGGTCATGCCGGAAAGCGGCGGCGAGACGCACTTCTGCGACATGTACGGAGCCTACGAGCGCCTCGATGCGGCATGGAAGGCACGCATCGCCAATCTGCGCGCCGTGCACAACCTCGATTTTTCCCGCAATCGGCGCCATGGCGAGGACCCGCTCACCGAGGCGCAGCGGCTGGCGAAGCCCCCGGTGGACCATCCGGTGGTGCGCACGCATCCCGAAACCGGGCGAAAGTGCCTGTTTCTCGGCGATCACGCGGAATACATCGTTGGCTTGCCGTACGACGAAGGACGCGCGCTGATCGAAGAACTGAACGCGCTGGCCGTGCACGCCGACCTCACCTATGAGCACTACTGGAAAGCGCGCGAACTACTGGTCTGGGACAACCGCTGCGTGATGCACCGCGCGACCGCATACGACGCCGCGAACGAGGGCCGCGTCATCCGACGCTGCACCGTCCTCGGAGAAGTCCCAGCCTAGGTGTTCTGGACGACGATGTTCGGGAACTTCGAGGTCATGTCGCGCTGCGACTCGGCGACCTTCACCGCACAACGCCGGGCGATGCGCCGGTAGATCGCGGCGATCGGACCGTCGGGCTCGGACACGACCGTCGGCTTGCCCGAGTCGGCTTGGCTGCGGATCGCCTCGTCGAGCGGCAACTGACCGAGGAGTTCGGTGCCGTAGTCGCGGCACATCTTCTCCGCGCCGCCTGAGCCGAAGATGTGGCTTTCGTGCCCGCATTTCGGACAGACGTGGACCGACATGTTCTCCACCACGCCGAGGATCGGAATGCCGACCTTCTCGAACATCTTCAAACCCTTGCGCGCGTCGATGAGGGCGATGTCCTGCGGCGTGGTCACGATCACCGCCCCGGTAACCGGCACCTTTTGTGCGAGCGTGAGTTGGATGTCGCCCGTGCCCGGCGGCAGGTCGACCACGAGGTAGTCGAGGTCGCGCCATTTCGTTTCCGAAAGCAGCTGCTCGAGCGCCTGCGTCACCATGGGCCCGCGCCAGACCATCGGCGTGTCGGCCTCGATGAGGAAGCCCACGCTCATCGCCTGCACGCCGTGGCCCTCCATCGGTTCCATGGTCTTGCCGTCGCGCGAGGTGGGGCGGCCGGTGATGCCGAGCATGAGCGGCTGCGACGGCCCGTAGATGTCGGCGTCGAGCATGCCGACCGTGGCCCCTTCGGCCGCGAGCGCGAGGGCCAGGTTGACCGCCGTGGTGCTCTTGCCCACGCCACCCTTGCCGGAAGCCACGGCGACGATGTTCTTGATCCCGGGCACGAGCTTCACGCCGCGCTGCACCGCGTGCGAGACGATCTTCGAGTGCACGTTGACGCTCGCCTGCTCGACCCCGGGGAGCTTGCGCACG
>DASYPG010000455.1:0-4294 GCA_036006885.1 Burkholderiales bacterium
CCGTGAGAGCGCTCGAATTCGCGCAGCAGCTCGAGCTCGCGGACGCGCGGGTTGGCGGCGATCTCCCAGCCGTAGTGCGTAGCGCCCGCGGTGCGATGCGCGCCGGTCTCGAGATGCTCGCGAAGGCGCGACTGGATCGTGGCGCCGTTGCCGAGCGCGCGGCCGTAGTAGATCAGCTCGTCGTTCTCCCACAGCGCGAATACTCCGGGATCGGGCGGCGCGCCCGCGATCATGGTCGCGTTGAACGCATAGCGTGGGCTGGCGATCGGCATCTTTTTCAGCCGCAAGTTTAAGACAGCAACAGATCGCTGCGCTTACTCAGCTTTCGACTGCGCCGTCTCCGTAGCAATTGCGCCCCGAGTGTCACCTATCCGCTACAGCGATTGGCACAGGCCTTGCTGAAAAAGGGTATCGACACATGGGAACGGAAGGAAGCGAGGATGTCATGCCAATCAAGCCCAACGGGGCATTGTGCAAGGTGCGAGAACAGATCATCGAGGACGACGCGAGCGGGTTGATCCTGCAGTTCGAGTGCTCGAACGGGTGCACGCGTCTCATCATAGCGGGCGCGTCGCTGCCCTTCGGTAACCGCGAGCTCCTGTTCGACGACGAAGGCCGCGAGGCTGCGGCCGGAACGCTGCTCGGCCGCTTCCGCCGGCCGTCGTGGCTGACGAAGGTGAAGTAGCTAGCTTCCGGAAAGAATCCTGTTTAGCCAGTCGCGCGCGTCGGAGGCGCCGCGCGGCGGCAGGTTCATGCAGCGGTCGCGCAGGTTCTGCAGCACGTGCTCGATCATCCCGCCGCGGTGCTCCGGCGCGAGCGTGTCGAGCGCGCGCGCGAAGGCGTGCGCGAAGTGGCTCTTGTCGAGCACCCCGTGCTCGTGCAGCGTCTCGACCAGCACGATGTTGGCCGCGGCGAGGCCTGCGAGCGTCTCGAGCACGGTCTCGAATTCGCGCTCGTGCCGATGGTCCTGCCGTTCGTCCATTTCTTAGTCCTGGAGCTCCACCCGGGCGAGATAGTCGGCGAGCCGCCGGTGCAGCAGCACGATGCGCAGCGTGCTGCGCGCCTCCGCGGCAATGCGGATCTCCTCGCCGAGCTCGGTGAGCTCGTCCAGGCCGTAGACGCGCGAGAAGCAGCGGATGTTCTGCCCGAGGTCGCGGATCGCGGCGAGGTCGCCGGCGTGCAGCGCCTGGCGCATGCGCTCGAGGTCGCGGCGGCGGTTCTCGAGGAATCCGGGCAGCAGCTCCTTCACCGCCGGCTCGGCGCGCAGCAGGATCTTGTCCATCAAGCCGCCTGGCTGTGGAGCGTGCGCCAGAGGGTCGCGAGCAGGACGTCGACGTTCACCGGCTTCGCGATGTAGTCGTTCGCGCCCGCCTCGATGCACTTATCGCGGTCACCCACCATCGCCTTCGCGGTGACCGCGATGATCGGCAGCGACTTGTAGCCGTCGAGCTGGCGCACGATGCGCATGGTGTCGAAGCCGTCGAGGCCCGGCATCATCACGTCCATCAGCACGACGTCGATATCGCGCGCGCGCTTGAGCACCTCGATGCCTTCCTTGCCGCTTTCGGCGTGCAGCACGCGCATGCCGTGCTGCTCGAGCGCGCTGGTGAGCGCGAAAACGTTGCGGATGTCGTCGTCCACCACCAGCACCCTCTTCTCCGCGAGCTCGCTGGCGGCCTGCGGCGCCACCTCCTCGGCCTCCAGCGTCGACACGGACATGGGCGCGGGCGTGTACGCGGCGAGCTCCTCGGGCGAGTCGCGCTCGAAGCCCGGCTCGGCCACCGCCGGCTGGTAGGCGAGCGGCAGGTACAGCACGAACGTGCTGCCCTCCCCGGGCGCGCTGTGCACGCGGATCTCCCCGCCGAGCAGCCGGGCGAGCTCGCGGCTGATGGACAGGCCCAGCCCGGTGCCGCCGTACTCGCGGCTGGTCGTGCCGTCGGCCTGCTGGAAGGCCTCGAAGATGAGGCGCTGCTTGCTTGAGGGGATGCCGATCCCGGTGTCGATCACGGAGATCGCCACCACGGTGCCCGCGTTCGACAGCACCGGATGCCCCGGGCTCCAGCCCGCCTCCGCCGCCCGCGCCTCGAGCGATACCTTGCCCTTGCTCGTGAACTTGAACGCGTTCGACAGCAGGTTGGTGATGATCTGCTGCAGGCGCTTGGCGTCGGTCTCCATCGAGTCGGGCAGATGACGCTCGACCGAAACCGCGAACTCGAGGCCCTTGTCGACCGCCATCTGGCGGAAGGTGCGCTCGACGTAGTCGGTAATGTCGACGAAGCGCTCGGCGGCGATGTTGAGGGTGACGGTGCCGGACTCGATCTTCGCCAGGTCCAGAATGTCGTTGATCAAGGCGAGTAATTCCGCACCGGAGGAGTGGATCGTCCGGGCGAACTCGACCTGCTTGGGCGTGAGGTTGCCGCCGACGTTGTCGGCCAGCAGGCGCGCGAGGATCAGCAGGCTGTTGAGCGGCGTGCGCAGCTCGTGGGACATGTTCGCGAGAAATTCGGATTTATATCTGGAAGACAGAGACAACTGCTCGGCCTTCTCTTCCAGCGCCGCGCGCGCCTGCTCGATCTCGCGGTTCTTGAACTCGACCTGGCGCATCTGGTCGGAGAGCTGGCGCGCCTTCTCCTGCAGCTGCTCGTTCGCGGAGCGCAGCTCGTCCTGCTTGGATTTCAGCAGCGACTCCGACTTCTGCAGGTTGAGCGCCTGCTGCTCCAGGCGGTCGTTGGTCTTCTTCAGCTCCTCCTGCTGCGCCTGCAGCTCGGCGGTGAGCGACTGCGACTGGTGCAGCAGGTACTCGGTCTGCATGTTGGCCGCGATGGTGTGCAGCACCACGCCGATCGACTCGGTGAGCTGGTCGAGGAAGCTCTGGTGGATCTCGCTGAAGCGGCTGAACGAGGCGAGCTCGATCACCGCCTTCACCTGCCCCTCGAACAGCACCGGCAGGATGACGATGTTGACCGGCGCGGCCGAGCCGAGCGCCGAGCTGATGCGTACGTAGTCGGGCGGCGCCTGGTTCAGCACGATGCGCTTCTTCTCGAACGCGCACTGCCCGACCAGGCCCTCGCCGAAGCCGATCTTGCGCGGCAGGCTCTTGCCGTGGCGCTGGGCGTAGCCCGCGAGGAGTTCGAGCTGCGAGTCGCCGCTCCGGTGGTCGGCGACGTAGAAGGCGGCTTGTTGCGCATTTACCAGAGGAGTCAGCTCCGAGAGGATAAGGCGCGATACCGTTACCAGATCCCGATGTCCCTGCAGCATGCGCGTGAAGCGCGCGAGGTGCGTCTTCAGCCAGTCCTGCTCGGTGTTCTTGCGGGTGGTGTCCTTGAGGTTGCGGATCATCTCGTTGATGTTGTCCTTCAACGAGGCCACCTCGCCGCTCGCCTCGACCGCGATCGAGCGGGTGAGGTCGCCCTTGGTCACCGCGGTCGCCACCTCGGCGATGGCGCGCACCTGCGTGGTGAGGTTCGCCGCCAGGCGGTTCACGTTGTCGGTGAGGTCCTTCCACAGGCCCGCGGCGCCCGGCACGCGCGCCTGGCCGCCGAGCTTGCCTTCGCTGCCGACCTCGCGCGCGACGTTGGTCACCTGCTCGGCGAACACCGCCAGCGTGTCGATCATGCCGTTGATGGTCTCGGCGAGCGCCGCGACCTCGCCCTTCGCCTCGACCGTGAGCTTGCGGTCGAGGTCGCCGTTCGCCACTGCGGTCACCACGCTCGCGACGCTGCGCACCTGGCTGGTGAGGTTCGCCGCCATCGAGTTCACGTTGTCGGTGAGGTCCTTCCACACCCCGCCGACGCCTTTGACCTGCGCCTGGCCGCCGAGCTTGCCCTCGGTGCCGACTTCCTTCGCCACGCGCGAGACTTCGCCCGCGAATGCGTTGAGCTGGTCCACCATGGTGTTGATGGTCGATTTGAGCTCGAGCATCTCGCCCTTCACGTCGACGGTGATCTTCTTGGAAAGGTCGCCGCGCGCGACCGCGGTGGTGACCTCGGCGATGTTCCTCACCTGGCCGGTGAGGTTCGCCGCCATCGAGTTCACGTTGTCGGTGAGGTCCTTCCACACCCCGCCGACGCCCTTCACCTGCGCCTGGCCGCCGAGCTTGCCCTCGGTGCCGACTTCCTTCGCCACGCGCGAGACCTCGCCGGCGAACGCGTTGAGCTGATCGACCATGGTGTTGACGGTCGACTTGACCTCCAGGATCTCGCCGCGCACGTCGACGGTGATCTTCTTGGAGAGGTCGCCGCGCGCCACCGCGGTGGTCACCTCGGCGATGTTCCGCACCTGCCCGGTGAGGTTC
>DASYPG010000456.1:0-3582 GCA_036006885.1 Burkholderiales bacterium
CTGTCGCTCGACGAGGCTTACATCGACGTCACCGAGAACCGCTGGGGCATCGCCTACGGGAGCCTGGTGGCGAAGGAGCTGAAGCGCCGGATCTTCCAGGAGACGCGCTGCAGCGCTTCGGCGGGCGTCGCGCCGAACAAGTTCCTCGCCAAGATCGCCTCGGGCTGGCGCAAGCCCGACGGGCTCACCGTCATTTCGCCCGACCGGGTGGAGGAGTTTCTCCAGGTGCTGCCGGTGGACGCGCTCTGGGGGGTGGGGCCGGTCACCGCCAAGAAGCTGCATGCGTTGGGGCTGAGGCGCGTCGTCGACATAAGAGACTTCAAACTGGAAGAGCTTCGGGTTCACGTAGGCAGCCTTGCGGATTGGCTGCGCCAGCTTTCCCACGGGGAGGATCCCCGCCCGGTGGTCGCGCATCGGGCGGCGAAGTCGGCGAGCAGCGAGACGACCTACGCCGAGGATCTGCAGGATCTGGACACGATCAGGACCGAGCTCGCGCGCCTCGCGCGCGAGACCGCGGAGTGGCTCGAGAAGAAGCATCTCGCCGGGCGCACGGTGACGATCAAGGTGCGCTATGCGGACTTCACCACGGTGACGCGAAGCCACACCCTCTCGCGCGCGACCTGCGACGCCGACCTGATCTCGTCGTGGGCGGCGGAGCTGCTTCACCGCACCCAGGCGGGACGGCGACCGGTGCGCCTGCTGGGCGCGCGCGTGAACGGGCTGGTCGAGCACAGCGCGCTGTAAGCTCCGCACTCATGTGCGGACGATACGGGCGCTTCAGCCGCAAGGAGCGCATCGAGGGCGTGCTGGGTCGCGCCATCGTGGGCGGCGACGAGCTCGGCGAGCGCTACAACATCTGCCCGGGCCGCCCGGACTGGATCCTCCGCCAGTCCTACCGCACGCGCGAGATGCGCTTCGAGCAATTTCACTGGGGCCTGCTATCGTCGTGGACCAAGAACCCGAAATCGGCGCGGCGGCCGATCAATGCGCGGGCGGAGACCGTGGCCGAGCGGCCCATGTTCCGCGAGCTGCTGCGCCAGCGCCGCTGCGTGGTGCCGATCGATGGCTACTACGAGTGGCGCAGCACCTCGAGCGGCAAAGTCCCGTTCTGGTTCAGCCTCAGGAGCGCCGAGCCGTTCTTCCTCGCCGGGCTGTGGGATCGCTGGCACGGCGACAAGCCCGATGCGCTCGCGAGCTACATCCTGATGACCACCGAGCCGAACGCGCTCGCCGCCAAGGTGCACGACCGCATGCCGGTGCTGTTGCACGCGCGCGACGTGCCGCGGTGGCTCGACCCGGCGCTTACCGATGCAGGGCAGGTGAGCGACCTGCTCGGTCCCTATCCGGCGGAGGAGATGGAGCTGCGCCCGGTGTCGCGGCGGGTGAGCGACCCGGCGAGCGAAGGACCCGAGCTGATCCGGCGCGACGATTCGAACCCTGAGCTGTGGTCCTGAGCGGCCGCGCGGGCGGAGGTTACAATGCCCGCGCCCATGCTGATCCAGTCGCTGCTGGACACCGACCTGTACAAGTTCACCATGATGCAGGTGTTGCTGCATCACTTTCCGGGCGCGCAGGTCGAATACAAGTTCAAGTGCCGCACGCCCGGGGTCGACCTGCGGCCGCACCTCGAGGACATGAAGGCGCAGTTCTTGAACCTGTGCACGCTGCGGTTCGGCGACGAAGAGCTCGCCTATCTGCGCGGCCTGCGCTTCATGAAGTCCGACTTCGTCGACTTCCTGGGTCTCTTCCAGTTCAACGAGAAGTACCTGACCGCGGACTACGGCGAGAAGCCGGGCGAGATCGACATCACGATCCGCGGCCCGTGGCTGCACACCATCCTGTACGAGATCCCGGTGCTCGCGATCGTGTCGGAGGTGTACTTCCGACGCACCCAGCCCCGGCCCAACCTGGAGGAGGGCAGGCGCAGGCTGCGGGCGAAGATCGAGCTCGTGCGCAAGGTCGAGCCGACGCTCGAGCTCAGGATCTCCGACTTCGGCACGCGGCGGCGCTTTTCGGGCGCCTGGCAGGAGGAGGTTCTGCGGACCCTGAAGCGCGAGGTGCCGGAGTACTTCGCGGGCACCTCGAACGTGCTGTTCGCGATGCGCAACAACCTCACGCCGCTCGGCACCATGGCGCACGAGTACATGCAGGCGTGCCAGGCGCTGGGGCCGCGCCTGCGCGACGCCCAGGTGTTCGCCTTCGACAAGTGGGCCCAGGAGTACCGCGGCGACCTCGGCATCGCGCTCTCCGACACCTATGGCTTCAACGCCTTCCTGCGCGACTTCGACATGTACTTCTGCAAGCTCTTCGACGGCGTGCGCCACGATTCCGGCGACCCCTTCGACTGGGGCGAGCGCATGATCGCGCACTACCGCAAGAATCGCGTCGACCCGAAGAGCAAACAGCTTATCTTCTCCGACCAGCTCTCGTTTCCGCTCGCGATCGAGATCGCGCGCCGCTTCCAGGGCCGCGCCCGCATCTCGTTCGGCATCGGCACCAACCTGACCAACGACCTCGGCTACGAGCCGATCAACATCGTGGTCAAGATGACCGAGTGCAACGGGCAGCCGGTCGCCAAGGTCTCCGACGCCCCCGGCAAGACCGTCAGCAAGGACGCGGGGTACCTCGCGTACCTGCGCCAGGTGTACGGCCTCGATCCGGCGCAGAAAACCTGAACAAGCTGATCTGACCCTCTCCTCCCGCACCGCGGCCGGAGTGCTCGCCGCCGTATTCGCGTTCATCCTGCTCGGACGCGGCCTGGGCGACAGCTACACGGTGTTCCTGCTGCCGCTCGAGCGCGACTTCGGCTGGACGCGCTCACAGGTGGCGAGCGTCTATTCGATCTACCTGCTGGTGCATGGCGGCACCGCGGCGCTCGCCGGGCTGGTGTTCGACCGGCTCGGGCCGCGATGGGTGTACGCCACGGGAACGGCGCTCCTCGGCGCCGCGTTCTGGCTCGCGGGCGCGGTCACCGGCCTGTGGCAGTTCTATCTGTGCATCGGCGTGCTCGTCGGGCTGGGCGCGAGCCTGAACGGCATGGTGCCGGGCTCGGCGCTGCTTTCACGCTGGTACCGCGCGCGCCTTTCGACGGCGATCGGGATTGCGTTCTCGGCCACGGGAGTAGGCGCGGTGTTCCTCGTGCCGCTCGCTCAATCGCTGATCGGTGAATTCGGCTGGCGCAGCGCCTACCGCATTCTCGGCATCGTGCTCCTCGCGCTCCTGCCGGTGGTGCTCGTCCTGCCGTGGAAGCGCCTCGCCGCCGGCAGCGCGGCCTATCACCGCGAACGGCGCCATAAGAAGGCGGGCGAGGGATGGACGTTCCGCGCCGCGTTGCGCACGCCGGTGTTCTGGGGACTCGCCGCGATCTTCTTCTTCACCGCAGCGTCGATGTTCTCCGTGCTGGTGCAGCTCGTCGCCTTCTTCATCGACGCCGGCTTCACGCCGATCAGCGCCGCGAGCGCCTACGGGTTCCTGGGCCTGCTCTCGGCCGGCAGCGTGATGGCGAGCGGGCTCCTCTCGGACCGCTTCGGCTACCGCCAGACCGTGAGCGTGAGCTTCGCCGGCACCGCGGCGGGAATGGCG
>DASYPG010000457.1:0-11365 GCA_036006885.1 Burkholderiales bacterium
CGCGCGATCCCTTGCCCCGCGTGTAGCCGCCGACGACGAAGTCGGCGCTCCGGGTCGGCTTGACCTTCTGCCACAGCATAGAGCGCCGGCCCGACTCGTAGCGGCTGTCCCTGCGCTTGCCGACGACCCCTTCGAAGCCGCTCTGAAGCGCCGCCTCGTGCAGGGCGACACCGTCCTCCGACGCGTGCACCAGCTGCACCCGCGGCGTCGGCAGGAGGCATTGCGAGAGATAGCGCCGCCGGTCGCGGTACGGCGACTTGCGCAGATCGACGCCGGCGAAATACGGCAGGTCGAAACAGTAGTACACGACCGGCACGTTCTGCTCCGCCGCCTTCAGCTCCGCCGCGGTCTTCGCCTGGGCGCGATTCTGCAGCGCGTTGAAGGAGGGCTTGCCGCTTGCGTCGAAGGCGACGATCTCGCCGTCGAGCACCATCGCGTTGACCGACTGTTTTGCGAGCTCGGCGGCGAGCCCCGGAAAGTCCTCGGCGAGCTCGAGCCCGCGCCGCGAGCGAAGCTGCACGCCCTTCGATTCGATGAAGGCGAGCGCGCGATAGCCGTCGAGCTTCGGCTCCCACATCCAGTCGGCGCGGTTGAAAGCCGTCTCGCCGAGCTCGGCCTGCATCGGCGCAAGGCTCGCAGGCAGCGCGCGCGGTTCGCCCGTCGGAACGAGCCGATCGAGCGCAATGCGATGCGCCGGCATGGCCTTCATCTCTTCGACCGAGATGTTGGACAAGACTGAGCGGTCCTGGGCCGTCAGATCGCCTTTGGCCGCGAAACGGTCCTTGTGCTTGATGAGCAGCCAGTTCTTCTGCTCCTTGGTGCGCACCAGCGCGTAAGAGCCCTTCACCTTCTCGCCGCGCAGGAGGATGCTGAGCTTGCCCTTCTCGAGCCCTTCCCGGACCTGGCGCTCGGCCCCGGCGCGGTCGTGGAACCAGTGCCCGCCCTCGTCGGGCGAATACACGCCGCAGTCCCAGACGATGACCTCCCCCGCCCCGTACTGCCCGGGCGGGATGACCCCTTCGAAGGTGGCGTAGGCGAGGGGGTGGTCCTCGGTCTGCACCGCAAGGCGCTTCTCGGCCGGGTCGTGCGAAGGGCCCTTGGGCACCGCCCAGGACTTGAGCACCCCGTCGCACTCGAGCCGAAAGTCGTAGTGCATGCGGCGGGCGGAATGCTGCTGGACGACGAAGAGGAGCGGCCCCTGGCGCGCGTCGCCGGGGGCCGGCGCCGGCTCGGGCGTGGCCTGGAAGCTGCGCTTGGCCGAATATTCGGTTAACTTTTCCTTCGCCATGCCATCCTCGGTGTCGAATTCTAAGAGGCTCCTGGCCGGGGCCAGCGGCTACTCCTACAAGGAGTGGAAAGGCGTGTTCTATCCCGAGGCCGTCAAGCCCGACGCGATGCTCGCCTGGTACGCCGAGCGCCTGCCGACGGTCGAGATCAACAACACCTTCTACCGCATGCCGGCCGCGGGCATGCTCGAGAACTGGGCGCGCGCCACGCCCGAGGGCTTTCGCTTTGCGATCAAGGCTTCGCGCCGCATCACGCACATCGCCCGCCTGAAGGCGGAAACCGCGGCCGATTCCGTGCATTACCTCTACCGGGCGCTCGCCGCCCTAGGCGAGAAACGCGGCCCGGTCCTGTTCCAGCTGCCGCCACAGATGAAGAAGGACCTGCCGCGTCTCGTCGCCTTCCTGCGGCTCCTGCCGGAGAACCATCGCGCGGCGTTCGAGTTCCGCAACCCGACCTGGTTCGACGACGAGGTCTACGGCGCGCTGCGCGCCGCCGGGGCGGCGCTGTGCCTGTCGGAGCGCGAGGACAATGCGCCGCCGCCGATGGTCGAAACCGCGCCCTGGGGGTACGTGCGATTGCGGCTCGAGTCCTACTCGAACGAAGACCTGCAACAATGGGCCCGCAAGCTCGCGCAGTGCGCCTGGAGCGAGACCTTCGTCTACTTCATGCACGAGCCCACCGCGCCGGCCTACGCGCAGACACTCATGCGCGTGGCGGCGTAGAATTTCCGTTTCGCGAGGAGAACGGCCCATGGCCACAGAGAGCCTGAAGGAGAGCCTGAAAGTCTATTGGCGCCCCGGATGCTCGAGCTGCGTGCGGGTCAAGGAGTTCCTGTCCGGCCTGGGAATCGATTACGAGTCGGTCAACGTCTCCGCGACCCCCGAGGCGATGGAAGACCTGCGCGCGCTCGGCGTGCGGACGGTTCCAGTTGTCCGATTGGGTGAGAAATACGTATTCGCCCAGGAGCTCGCCGACGTCTCGCGCTTTCTCGGCCAGGACGTGTCGTTCCGGCGCCTCTCGCCCGGCGAGCTCGTCGACAAGTGGCTCACCGTGCTCGAGGCGGCACAGCGCCATATCATGCAGCTCCCGGCCGAGCGGCTTGGCGAGCGCGCCACGCCGGGGCGCGACCGCAGCATCCGCGACCTCGCCTATCACATCTACCAAGTGCCGGATTCGTTCCTGCAGGCAGTCGAGAACGGCGTCGAGGACCTCACCTCGGTCTACAACGCCCCGCCGCCGCCCGGCGTGAAGACGAGCGAGGACATCCGCGCCTACGGCCGCAGCGTCACCGCGCGCGTTCAGCGCTGGTGGGCGGCCCTGCCGGACAAGTCCTGCCGGGGGGATATCAAGACGTACTACGGGCTGCAGCCGCTGCACCACCTGCTCGAGCGCTGCACCTGGCATTCGGCGCAGCACGCGCGCCAGATCATCTCCGTGCTCGAGCGCTTCGCCATCGAGGCCAACGGGCCATTGACGGCGCGGGACTATGCTGGCCTGCCCATGCCGGCGGGCCTTTGGGAGTGAACTGACCTGAGCGCAAGGTAAAAACCGAGGAAGCAAACCATGCCCAACCCGATCGTGCATTTCGAAATCCCCGCCGACGACGTGGCGCGCGCCCAGACGTTCTACCAGAACGTGTTCGGCTGGAAGATCAAGCAGATGCCCATGCCGGCGGGCGGCCTCGAGTACTACGGGGTGACGACGCGCAAGGAAGGCGAGGCCGGTATCAACGGCGGCCTGATGAAGCGCAACATGCCGGGCCAGCCCTTCGCGAACTACGTGGCGGTCAAGTCGATCGACGACTTCCTCGCCAAGGTCACCGCGCACGGCGGCAGCGTGATTCTGCCGCGGCAGGAGATCGGGCCCGGCATGGGCTCGATCGCGGTGTTCAAGGACACCGAAGAGAACATGATGGGGTTGTATCAGCCATCCAAGCAGGAGATGAAGAAGGCGCCGGTGAAAAAGGCAAAGAAGGCGAAGAAGGCGAAGAAGCGCAGATAGAAAGAATCGCGTTCTAACTCTCCGGTTCTAGTTGCCGTCGCGAGACAACTCGCGCCGATTTCTCCCGATTCGTAGGAAGTTCCGTTGACGCGGCGCTCGCCTGTGTCAAGAATCTTCAACGAGCCAATAACAATTCGCGAACCAGAACTAGGGGGATCCGATGGGGGCGCAAAGATCAGCGATGGCTCACGACCCGGACCGCACGGTCGTGGCCTCGGGGGGGTTCGACCTTTCCGAGCGGCACGTCCGCTGGCTCCACATCCTGGCGGGCCCGGCGCTTTTCCTGGCGTCGCTCGCCCTGCCCTTCCTCGGGCCGTTCAACGCGCGCTTCGGGTTCGGCATCCTCTTCTGGATGATCTACTGGTGGGTGACGGTGCCGGTCGACATCAAGGCGACCTGCCTGGTGCCGGTGCTGGTCGCGGCGGCCTATCCCGTCATGCCGATCGACAAGGTGCTGCAGGCTTACGTCGACAAGGACATGCTGCTCATCATCGGCATGTCGATGATGACCGCCGCGTGGGCGCGCTGGGGCTTCGCCCGGCGCATCGGGCTGCACTTCCTGAGCCTGGTGGGCAACAACGTCCAGGCGCAGACCGTGGCCTGGTTCTGGCTTTGCGGAGTGGTGAGCTTCGTCGTCGCCAACACCCCGGTGGGGGCCATCTTTGCCCCGGTCGCGGTGGCCGCGCTGCTCTACGCCGGATACCAGAGCTTCGAGCAGCGCTACAAGAGCGCGGCGGCCTCGAACATCCTGATCGCGGTGAGCTGGGGCGCGGCGGTCGGCGGCATGACCACGCCGCTCGGCGGCGGCCAGGCGGTGGTGACCCTGAGCTTCTTCGAGAAGTACCTCAAGCACGAGGTGTACTTCATCGACTGGACGATCCGCATGCTGCCGCTGTCGCTGCTCGTGATGATCGCGATGTCGATCATGATGTACTACTTCATGCGCGCCGAGATCACCGAGTTCAAGGGCAGCAAGGACTACTACGGCAGGGAGCTCGCGCAGATGGGCCCCATGAGCTACGAGGAGAAGGTGATCTCGATCGGCTTCCTGCTGGTGGTCGGCCTGGCGATGCTGAAGCCGCTCTATGCCCAGTACGTGAAAGGGCCCAATTTCGCGTGGCTGAATTTCTCGCCGCTGTTCTTCATCGTCGCGTCGCTCCTGTTCTTCTGGCCGGCGCGCTCGAAGAAAGGCGAAAACATCATCTCCATCCCCACCCTGGTGCAGCACTTCCCGATCACCATTCTCTTCATCTGGCCGGCCTCGGTGGCGCTCGGCACCATCCTGAACGACACCGGCGTGAGCGCGGTGTTCGCGCAGTGGCTGCAGCCCTTCATCGCGGCGGGCGACGTCGCCGCGATCAGCGCCGTCACCATCGGTTCGAACGGCCTGTCCCAGGTGACCTCCGACACCGCGACTGCCGGCGTGATGATGCCGCTCGTCATCAAGGCGTTCTCCCACTGGAACGGGCTCGAGCACGGCGCGGTCGCGTTCATCTGGATTGCCGGGGCGTCGCTCAGCTTCAGCTATGCCACAGCCTCCGCCACCGGCGCGAACGGCATCGTCGCTGGGTACGGCGCTAACCTGCAGCGCATGTTCGTCTACGGCGTGATTGGCGGTCTCATCTCGATTGTGGTGACTATCGTCTACTTCTGGATCACGGTCGCGGTGCTCAAGCTCGACTTCTACATCCTGCCGCCGAGCGCGGGATGAATTTATCCCGTCATCCGGTTCGTGGATCCGGCGTGAAGAACTGCTTATGGGATTTCTGTTCGACCCGCCAGTATGTGACGGAAGCTGTTTTTGTAACTATTTGCAAACGTACCAGGGCAAACCGGACGAAAGTCCGGGACGCAAAGCCACGGGCCTAAAGCGACCACGCCAAGGCAGCCGGGCTGCACGGGGGGAAACCCACTACAGTGGGCCGTGTTGGTTTGCGTCCGGGCCGGCTTGCCGCCCATGAAAGGGGAAAGAATGAGCTTCGCCCTCCGACGCAACCTGAGCCGCCGGCTGCTTCAACTGGTGCTCGCACCCGCCATCGCCGTGGCCTCGGCCGCCCTCGCCCAGGCCCCGACCGCAGGCTCGTTGGTCCTGGCAATCAACGAGGGCGGCGCCGCGAATGCCGACGCCGCCGACATCCTGTTCCGCTACCAGGAATTCGGCGAAGCGGTCGAAAAGGCGCTGCGCGTGAAGGTCAGCATCGTGAACGCGCGCGGCCGCGACCGGCTGAAGGAAAACCTGAAGAGCCACGCGTACGCGCTGCTGCTGGCACGGCCGAACGACGTTCCGGCCGAGGCGGTGCGCGACTTCGGCTACCAGCCGGTGGTCTCGGCCAAGGAGCCCTACCAGACGCTGTTCATCGTCGTCAAGACCTCGCCCATCCGCACGATCAGCGACGTGCGCGGGAAAACAATTCTTACGCCGGACCAGTATTCCAACATGTGGCGCGCGGCCAATGCGATGCTGCGCGACAATAAGATCGACATGAGCCGAGAGGCAGTGCGCTCCATGCGCGACCAGGCGGCGATCGCCTGGTCGCTCGAGAACGGCTTCTTCGACGTCGGCGTGGTCAACTCCGCCTCAGGGGTTGGCCGCAGCTGGGAAAAGAACGGCGGCCGCGTGATCGCGAGAAGCCGCGACCAGATCAACATGCCGCTGATCGCCTCGCCCAAGCTTTCGGCCGCGCAGCTCGAACGCCTGCGCGCCGCCATCATCGCCCTCGACTCCACGGAGAGCGGCCAGGCGATCCTGAAGAAGATCGGCATGCCCGCCGGCTTCAAGGAGACCCCGCGCCAGGCCTACCTCGACTTTCTTGCCTGGCTGGGCGACCTCGACATCAAGCAGCCCTGAGGGCCGCACAACCCAGATCCGCACGGCAATGCCGATCACTCTGAAGGAGCACCCCGTCATCATGATCGGAGCGGAGCGCTCCGGAACCACCCTCGTCATGGCGATGCTCGGCTGCCATCCGCGCATCGCGGTGCCCGAGGTGGTGTGGTACTACCCGCGGTTCAGGCCCTACCTCCATACCTACGGGGATCTCTCCAAGGAAGCGAACTTCCGCACGCTCGCCGAGGAGATGGTGTTCGGCCTGAAGACGCCGTTCTGGGGAATGAAGGTCAACCCGCGGACCATCGTCAGCGAGATCCTGGCCGAGCTCAAGGAGCGCAGCTTCGCCGGCATCTACTGCGCGATGCACGAACGCTACGCGCGCACTGCGGGCAACAAGCCCCGCTGGGGCGAGAAGACCCCGCACAACCTCTTCTTCGTGAAGGAGATCCTGGAGGACTTCCCCAACGCGCAGTTCATCTTCATCACGCGCGATGGCCGCGACGCCAGCGCCGATTACCTCGATTCCGCCTTCGGCCCGACCAACATCTTTTGTGCCGCCGAGAGCTGGGCGCTGTGCCAGAACGCGGTGCGCCCGTGGCGCAAGCAGCTCGCGACCGATCAGTGGATGGACCTGTGCTACGAGGACCTGGTCAAGGACCCGATCGGGGTGCTGAAGGACGTGTGCGCTTTCCTGGGCGAGAGCTTCGCCACCGAAATGCTCGAGTTCCACAAGACCGAGCTCGCCAGAAACCGCGGCGCCACCAAGGACCACAAGCCGCTCGGCCACGAGGCGAGCGACCGCTACATCGGGATCTACAAGCGCCAGCTGAGCCTGCGCGACCAGGAGATCTTCGCCGCGGTGGCGGGCAAGGAGCTCGAGGAAGCCGGCTACAAGCTCGACGTGCGCCCCGCGACGATCACCGCGGAGCAGGCGACGCTGTGGCGCGAGCTCGACGGCCGCACGCGCGCGGCCACCATGGATGCCCCGGAAGGGCACATCGTGTATGAGAGCTACAACGACTGGCTGGTCGACCAGCGCGAGGAGCGCAAGCGCAGCGGCCTCTGGACCGACGCCGACGTGCCGAAGAACCAGTTCCCCATCGGGCACCCTCACGAGGAGATGATCATGGGGCAGCGCGCCTCGCGCTATTGGAAGGACTATCTGTGCGTGAAGCGCCGCTACGCCGGCAAGTCCGCGCTCTAGGTTTTACGTCCCGAATAATCGCTGCAAGAAACTGTCAGCGCCCTTCGCAGGGAAAGCCCTGCCGGACCGCCGGACCGCACAAACTCCGATGAAAAGACACTAAAAGACACTGACCAAGGCTTACCCCCGGGAATGCCGGCAGCCTGTACTCTGGCGCCGTGTTGTCGATGGCTGATCAGCGGATCGGCCGGCAAACGAAACTCGGGAGGAATCATGAGCAAGACCGGAAACTGCTTCGCAGCCCTCGGCGCCTTGGTCGTACTCGGCTTCAGCTCCGCGGCCGGCTCGGATACCGGCAACGACGTGCTGGAGAAATCGGCCCCGTCGAGCGCGTCGCGCGACTATCGCGCCGCCAGCGCCACCGCCCTGCGCGTCGCTTCGGCCCGCAGCCAGGTCGGCGAGACCGCCGACGCCTGCGCGGCGCTCTCCCAGTCCCTCGAGTCCTATCGCAAGGCACTTGCCCAGGAAACCGGCGACAACGAGCCTGCCGCGTCGAGCATCAACGACGACAGCGACGGCATGGCCGACGTGCGCGCCCGGTTCGGCTGCAAGCGCTAGCCACCTAATCTCCCAAAGCGGTCCTTGGCCCGGCGTAAGCCGGGCTTTTTTATTTCCTCGATCGGGCTCGAAACGCTTCGTCGACCTCGCCCCATGGAGGCGGCCGCCCTGCACACGAACGCCCCGTGATCGGGCACTGAACGTGGCAGCGTGGCGCAGCCGCCACAAGGAGGGCGGCGGCGCCACGTCATCGGAGTAGCATGGCCTCAAAGAACACGAGGAGGCCCCCGATGGCCAAGTACACCCTGAAGGTCAACGGCCGTAACCGCACGGTTGACGTCGAGCCCGATACTCCCCTGCTTTACGTGCTGCGCGAGAACCTCGCGCTGAAGGGTCCGCGCTTCGGCTGCGGCCTGGGCCAGTGCGGCGCCTGCACGGTGCACCTCGACGGGCAGGCCGTGCGCTCGTGCATGCTGCCGGTCGGCGAGCTGAAGGGTGCGGTCACCACGCTCGAGGGCCTCGGCACGAGCGCGAAGCCCTCGAAGCTGCAGCGCGCGTTCATCGACGAGCAGGCGGCGCAGTGCGGCTACTGCATCAACGGCATGATCATGGCGGCGGCGGCGCTGCTGGCGACGAACAAGTTCCCGAACGAAACCGAGATCCGCGAGGCGCTGGCGGCCAACCTGTGCCGCTGCGGCACCCATCAGCGCATCATCGCCGCGATCAAGCGCGCGGCGGTGGCCTGAGCGGGAGAACGCCATGACGATGGAAAGGCGTGAATTCCTGAAGGCGAGCGGCGCGCTTGTGGTCGGTTTCTCGATGTTTGGTGCGGCAAGAGCGCAAACGCTGCGCGCGCCGAAGTCGGTCGCCAAGGAGGCGGTCGACTCCTGGCTGACCATCAGCCCGGACAACCGAGTCACCGTGTACTGCGGGAAGGTCGACCTCGGCACGGGCAGCCGCACGGCGCTTGCGCAGCTCGCGGCCGAGGAGCTCGACGTCGCCTTCGAGCGGGTCGAGATGGTGATGGGCGACACCGCGACCACCCCCGACCAGTGGCTCACCGCCGCGAACCTCACGATCTTCCAGGGCGGCGCCGAGTTGCGGCGCGCCGCCGCGAGTGCGCGGCGCGCGCTCGTCGAGCGTGCGGCCGAACGCCTTGCCGTTCCTTCAAGTGAGCTCATGGTTGACGACGGCGTGGTGCGCGTGAAGTCAAATCCAGCGCAGGCGCTGCGCTATGGCGAGCTGATCGGCGACGGGCTGAAGGTCGAAGTCGATCCGAAGATCGCGCTGAAGAAGACCTCCGAATACCGCCTCATCGGAAAGTCGATCCGGCGCGTCGACATTCCCGGCAAGGTCACCGGCGAGTTCACCTACATCCACGACGTGCGCGTGCCCGGGATGCTGCACGCACGCGTGATCCGTTCAGATCTGAACGAGGCGCGCATCGACGAGGTGGACCTCTCGGAGGCGCGCAAGGTGCACGGGTATGTGCAGACCGTGCGCAAGCGCAATTTCCTCGCAGTGGTCGCCCGAAGCGAGTGGGCGGCGATCAAGGCGGCGCGTGCCGTGCGCGTGTACTGGAGGCCCGGTACCCCCCTCCCCGACCAGGCGAGCATGTTCGACTACTGGCGCAGGCTCCCGGTGGCGAAGGAGGAGATCACCCAAACCGCCGGCAACGCGCAGAGCGCGCTCGAAACGAGCGCGCGGCGCGTCAAAGCTCGCTACGACTTCGCCGTGCAGACGCATGCCACGATCGGCCCCTCGTGCGCGGTGGCCGACTTCAAGGAAGGCAAGCTCACCGTGTGGACCTCTTCCCAGGCCACGCATTCCATGCAGCACGAGCTCTCGGCGATCACCGGCCTGCCGAGCGAGGCGATCCGTTTGGTGTTCGTCGAGGGTGCCGGGTGCTACGGCCGCAACGGCACCGAGGACGCCGCCGCCGACGCCGCGCTGATCACGCAGGCGATCGGCAAGCCCGTGCGCGTGCAGTGGTCGCGCGCCGACGAGACCGCGCGCTCGCCCAAGAGCCCGCCGCGCAGCATGGACCTCGAGGCGGGACTCGACGCGCAGGGCAACGTGCAGGCGTGGAACGCCGACTTCTACATCGCGCTCAACCAGATCGTCGCGTTCAAGCCGCTCGACTTTCCACTGCTCGCGGCGATGGAGTCGGGCGTGCCGCGGCCGGGCAACTGGGTGGGGTTCCTGTTCCAGAACTCGGGCCAGCCCTACCAGTTCCCGAACATCCGCGTAAACACCAAGCACATCAGCGAGACCTTCTTCCGCTCCTCGCACCTGCGCAGCCCCGGCAGGATCGAGAACAGTTTCGCCAACGAGTCGTTCATGGACGAGCTCGCCGCGGCCGCCAAGGCCGATCCGGCCGAGTTCCGCCTGCGCTACATCAAGGACGAGCGCGCCATCGACGTGATCCAGGCGGCGATGAAGCTCGCGGGCTGGCAGGCGCGGCCCGGGCCGAACCCCAACGCCGGAAGCGGCGACGTCGTCACCGGGCGCGGCATTTCCTACCTGCGCTACAACAACGCCATCACCTACGTCGCGGCGGTGGCCGAGGTCGAGGTCGACAAGCGCTCGGGCGCGATCCGCGTGACACGGGTGTGCGCGAGCCACGACTGCGGCGAGATGGTCAATCCCGACGGCGTGGCGAACCAGGTCCAGGGCGGCGTGCTGCAGACCGTGAGCCGCACCCTCAAGGAGAGCGTGCGCTGGAGCGGGGACCGGGTGACGAGCGTGGACTGGGCCACCTACCCCATCCTGACCATGACCGAAGCGCCCAAGGTGGAGGTTGCGCTGATCGACCGGCCAGGAACGCCCGCCTGGGGTGCCGGCGAGCCGATGGCGTGCGCGATCCCGGCGGCGATCGGCAACGCGGTGTTCGACGCCACGGGTGTGCGGCTGCGCTCGGTGCCTTTCACACCGGAGAAAGTGAAGGCCGCTCTGGCGGCGAAGATCTGATTTTTCACTTCGCTGCGGGATAATGGACGGCATGAAACCCATTGCCGCCCTTGTAGCCGCCCTGTGCATCGCCCTGTGCGTCTTCAATCCCGCCCGAGCGCAAGATGGGGCTGCCAGTTTTCCCTCCAAGCCGGTTCGCATCTTCGGCCAGGGGATGGGGAGCACCGCCGATTACCTCTCGCGCTATCTCTCGCAGCGCCTGCAGGAGCGCTGGGGCCAGCCAGTGATCGTCGACAGCCGCTCGGGCGCGGGGGGCACCATTCCCGCGGACGCGGTGGCCAAGTCCGCGCCCGACGGCTACAACATGGTGATGGGGCACGCGGGTCCGTTCGTGAGCGCCGTGTCGCTCTACTCGAAGACTCTGCCCTACGACCCGCTCAAGGACTTCACGCCGATCTCGATGGTCGCGACCGGGGTCACCGTGCTCGTGGTGCATCCGTCGTTGCCGGTCTCGAACGCGAAGGAATTCATCGACTACGTGAAGCAGAAGGGCGAAATCCCCTACGCCTCCGCCGGCAACGGCACGATCAGCCATCTGACCGGTGAGCTGCTGAAGAAGGTCGCCGGGATCGAGA
>DASYPG010000458.1:0-2269 GCA_036006885.1 Burkholderiales bacterium
GCGCGAGGTCCTTGAAGTCCTGCGACGACGAGCGCTCGATCACCCAGGAGAGCTGCGCCTTTGCGCTCTTCAGGTCGTTGCGGTCGAAGTAGTAGCGCGCCGCCACCATGGCGCCCATCGACGCATAGAGCGTGCGCGGATAGCTTTCCACCAGCGTGCCCGCGGCGTCGCGCAGCGCCTTGGCGTCGTTCACCTGGACCGCCTTGGTCAGCGTTTCGTACAGCGAGCTCGCGTGCGCCGCCTGGTTCGCCTGGTACCAGCGCCATCCCTGCCAGCCGGCAAAGCCGACCGCCACGGCGACCACGACCGCCGTGATCATGTTGCCGTGCTGCTTCCACCACGCCTTCAGCTCCTCTACCTGCTCCTGCTCTTCAAGATCGAGCGCCATGTATCACCCCTGCCCCTGACGATTCGTTCAAAGCTGCCTTCACTGCCTGGACCACGTTGCCCAGCGGATGCTGCGCGGCCTGCTGAGTCGTGAGATTCTTGACCTGCACGCTTTCCTGCGCAAATTCGTTCTCGCCGGCGATCACCGCGACGCGGAATCCCTTCCGATCCGCGTAGGCGAGCTGGTTCTTGAGCTTCGCCTGCTCGAGGTACACCTCGGTGTTGACGCCCGCCGCGCGCAGCTGCGTCGCGATCTCCAGGTACTTCGCAAGATAGCGGCCGTCCATGGTGACGACGATGGCTTCGGCCGGAGTCCGGGCGAGCGGCTGCAGCAGGCCGGACTCGTTCAGCTTGGCGAAGAGCCGCGTCAGCCCGATCGAGATGCCGACGCCCGGGAGCTTCGTCTCCGTGAAGTAGCTGGCGAGGTCGTCGTAGCGCCCGCCCGAGCAGATGCTGCCGATATCCGGATGCGCGACGAGCCGCGTCTCGTAGATCGTGCCGGTGTAGTAATCCAGGCCGCGCACCACGCTCAGGTCGACCGCGAACGCCGAGTCCGGCACGCCGAACTGGCGGATCGCAGCGACGATGGTGCGCAGCTCCTCCAGTCCTTTCCGTGCGGTCTCGTTCTCGAATTCGGCCAGGGCCGAGAGCGTTTCGTCGGTGCTTCGACCGGTTGAAAGCAGCTGGTAGACGCGCGCGACGGAAGCCGCGGACATGCCCTCACGACCCAGGTCGTCGCGGATCCTGGCGCCGTCCTCCTTTTCGATCTTGTCGAGCACCCGGAGGACCGCCGCCGACTTGTCTTCCGCAACGCCGAGCTCCTGCAGCAGCCCGCGCAGCACCTTGCGGTTGTTGATGCGGATGCGGAAATCGCCGATCGCCATCTCGCGGAACACGCTGTAGATGACGCTCGGAATTTCCGCCTCGGCGAGGTAGCTGAGCTTGTCCCGGTTGATGATGTCGATGTCGCACTGGTAGAACTCCCGGAAGCGCCCCTTCTTCGCCTGCGGCGTCTCGCCGCGCCAGACGCGCTGGATCTGGTAGCGCCGGAACGGGAACGCGAGCTCGCGCTCGCGCATCGCCACGTAGCGCGCGAGCGGCACCGTGAGGTCGAAGCGCAGCGCGCCCTTGGTCGCGGCCTCGTCGTCGTCCGCCTCGGCGAGGCGCGTGAGCGCGTAGATCTCCTTCTCCACGCCACCCTTGGAGGTGAGCACCTCGCGGCGCTCGGCCGATGGCGTCTCGATCGGCAGGAAGCCGTACAGCTCGAAGTTCCTGCGGATGATGTCGACCAGGTGGTTGAACTGCAGCTGCTCTTGGGGCAGGTATTCCTGGTCGAAGCCGCGCAGCAGCGTGGGTTTCACTTTTTCCACGTCAGACGGCCTTGATCGGGATACGCTTCTTGCCGTATTTCTCTCTGACGTACGCTTCGACGATCGCCTGGAACTCCTCGGCGATGCGCCCGCCCTTCAGGGTCACGGTCTTCTTTCCGTCGACGTACACCGGCGCCACCGGCACTTCGCCGGTACCCGGCAGGCTGATGCCGAGGTGCGCGTGTTTCGACTCGCCGGGGCCGTTCACCACGCAGCCCATCACCGCGACGCGCATCTCCTCGACGCCGGGGTATTTGCTTTTCCAGATGGGCATCTGATCGCGCAGGAATTGTTCAATATTCTTTGCTAATTCCTGGAAAACGGTGCTGGTCGTGCGCCCGCAGCCGGGACAGGCGCTCACCATCGGGGTGAACGCGCGCAGCCCCATCGTCTGCAGGATCTCCTGCGCCACCTGAACCTCGCGCGTGCGATCGCCCCCCGGCTCCGGCGTGAGCGAGACGCGGATCGTGTCGCCGATGCCTTCCTGCAGCAGCACCGCCATCGCGGCGGTC
>DASYPG010000459.1:0-2635 GCA_036006885.1 Burkholderiales bacterium
CTCCGCGGCCAGGACTTCGAGGCCCCACGCGCGCACCGCGCGGCGCGTGGCCTCGCCGTGGCGCTGGTGACGCGCGAACACTGCGTCGAGCCCTTCTTCCTCCAGGAGCATCGTCAGCGCTTCGCGCAGACCATAGAGCAGATTGGTCGCGGGGGTGTACGGGAAGTAGCCGCCCTTGCCGCTGGCGATCATCTCGTCCCACGCCCAATAGCTTCGCGGCAGGCGCGCCGAGTTGGAAGCGGCGAGCGCCTTCTTGGAGACGCAGTTGAACGAAAGCCCCGGCGGCAGCATGAGTCCCTTCTGCGAGCCTGCAACAGTTACGTCGACGCCCCACTCGTCGTGCCGGTAGTCGATCGAGGCGAGCGACGAGATCGTGTCGACCATGAAGAGCGCCGGATGCTTCGCTGTATCGATGGCCTTGCGGATCTCGGCGATGCGCGAGACCACTCCGGTCGAGGTCTCGTTATGCACAACGCACACCGCCTTGACCGGTTTACCCGCGTCGGCGCGCAGCGCCTTCTCGATCGCCTCCGGGTCGGCGCCGTGACGCCAGTCGCCCGGAAGAAATTCGGCGTCGAGCCCCAGCCGCGTCGCCATCTTCTGCCACAGTGCGGCGAAGTGTCCGGTCTCGGCCATGAGCACCCGGTCCCCCGGCGAAAGCGTGTTGACCAGCGCGGCTTCCCAGGCGCCGGTACCGGAGGCGGGATAGATGACGACCTCCGATTGCGTGGTCTGGAACACGCGCCGCATTCCGGCGAGCACCGACTTGCCGAGCGTCGCGAAGTCCGGCCCGCGGTGGTCCATGGTCGGAAAATCGATCGCCCGGAGGATGCGGTCCGGAACGTTGGTGGGTCCGGGGATCTGGAGGAAGTGGCGGCCGGCCCGTCTGGAGGAATGCGGGGAGGAATGCGAGGTCATTGGAGTATTCTACCCGCGCCCCTATGAACGCCCCCTTAACTCCGGTTAGGTTCGCGGCCGCGGACCGCAGCGCGCTCGCCGCGCGGCTGCGCAAGGAACTGGATGCCGAGGTCATGTTCGACGCGGCGAGCCGCGGCCGCTATTCCACCGACGCCTCGATCTACCAGCTCCAGCCGATCGGCATCGTAGTGCCGCGCAGCGAGGAAGCCGCGCGCGGGGCGCTCGCCATCGCCGCAGCCGAAGGCGTGCCGATCCTCCCGCGGGGCGCGGGCAGCTCCCAGTGCGGCCAGGCGGTCGGCGAAGCTCTGGTCATCGACCACACCAAGTACCTGAACCGGGTGCTTTCGATCGATGCACCGGGCGCCGCCGCGGTGGTGCAGCCGGGCGTCGTGCTCGATGCGCTCAACGCGCAACTGCGCCCGCACGGCCTGTGGTTCCCGGTGGACGTTTCCACGAGCGCGCAGGCCACGCTCGGCGGCATGGCGGGGAACAACTCGTGCGGCTCGCGCTCGATCGCCTACGGCAACATGGTGCACAACGTCGCCGCGATCGAAGCCGTGACGGTCGAAGGCGAGCGCTGGAAGTTCGGCCCGATGAATGACCCATCGGGTCCGCGCGGCTACCTCGAGCTGGTCGGCCGCCTGAAGGCGCTTTACGAGCGCGAGCGGGAGGAGATCGAAGCCCGTTTCCCCAAAGTCCTGCGCAAGGTCGCCGGCTATAACCTCGACCACCTCGGTCCACCGCACGCCAACGCCGCGCACCTCCTCGTCGGCTCGGAAGGTACCCTCGCCTACTCCGAGCGCCTGCACCTCAAGCTCTCGCGCATTCCGCCGGCGCGAACGCTCGGCGTATGCCACTTCGCGCGCTTCTATACCGCGATGGACCTCACGCAGCACATCGTGAAGCTCGGGCCTTCGGCGGTTGAGCTCGTCGACCACACGATGATCGGCCTCGCGCGCGGCATCGCGGCTTTTCGAGGCACGGTCGACGCCGTCATCAAGGGAGACCCCGAAGCGATCCTCCTTGTCGAGTTCTCGGGCGAGGATGCTTCGGTGCAGCGAACAAGGCTGAAGAAGCTGGTGCAGCTGCTGGCGGACCTCGGGCAGCCGGGCAGCGTAGTGGAGCTCACCGACGCCAGGATCCAGCGCGAGCTCTGGGAGGTGCGCAAGGCGGGCCTCAACATCATGATGTCGATGAAGGGCGACGGCAAGCCGGTGTCGTTCATCGAGGACTGCGCCGTGCCGCTCGAGCACCTTGCCGAGTACACCGACCGCCTCACGCGCGTCTTCGCCAAGCACGGCACGCGCGGCACCTGGTACGCCCACGCCTCGGTCGGCACGCTTCACGTGCGGCCGATCCTCGATATGCGGCGCGACGGCGCCGGGAAGATGCGCGCGATCGCCGAGGAGGCGTGCGCCATGGTGAAGCAGTACAAGGGCGCGTATTCCGGCGAGCATGGCGATGGCCTGGTGCGTTCCGAGTGGATCGCGCCCTTCTTCGGTCCGCGGCTCAGCGCCTGCCTCGCCGAGATCAAGGCGTGGCTCGACCCCCGCGGCCTCATGAACCCGGGAAAGATCGTCGATCCTCCGAGGATGGACGACCGGAGCCTGTTCCGCTTCAAGCCGGACTACGCCCCCTCGCCGCCGCCCGCGGTCCTCGACTGGAGCGAATGGGGAGGCTTCGACAAGGCGGTGGAGATGTGCAACAACAATGGCCA